>JBGSRE010000947.1:0-9852 GCA_041737755.1 Oligoflexus sp. | reverse complement strand
TGCGTTCTTTGCTGTGTTCGGTCGGCAAAGCAAAACTTTGACAACCCGTCAGGTAGGCGAGCTGAGTCCGAATGCCCTCGTTTTCAACTTGCAACTGTCCTGATTTCAAAAGCGTTTCATCCCGCGCTAACTTAAATACTGCCAGAGTCACATCCTGTTCCGGAGACAAGGCAGCCTGTTTGCGGAATTGTCGAATCAAAGCCCGGTAGGTGCTCACAGTTTCCTCAAGAACTTCCTGTTCATGGGCTATCTGCTGAACACGGTCAGCCATGAGCGCGAGATCGCGCAGAAGTTCATCCTTGCGACTGGCCGCCTTTGCCTGCGTTAGAGCCAGTTGGGTTTGAGCTAGGCGCTGGCGGGCCTCACGTTTACCACCTCGCTCCAAAGTCCATTCATAGCGAAGCTCGGCTTCCCCTTCTCGATTCAGACGGGAACCGCCCAGATACTGCGCTTCAGCTCGAGCTCCGGGACCTGTTGCTGACAATTCAATAGAACGGCGATCAAGGTCCTGCTTTTTTTCCAGCGCCGCCCAATCAGGAGCGGATTGCAGCATTGCCGCCGCCACCTTTTTCCATTGCGTCGAGCGGCAGGGGGCATTGGCCCAAAGTTTGGCCGGTAAACTTGCAACAATAGCTATGAGAAGAATACGTCTCATGGAATTCTCGAAAAAGTAATGCGTGAAATAACCTAATGGTCTCAAAAGATTCTATCAAATGGCCGGCTTTTCTTATACAGCGAGGGGCGGATGCATAGGCAGGAAATGTGCTCCATTTTACATGACAAAGCCATAAGACACCAAACAAAAGGCCAGAGGATGGAGTCCTCTGGCCTTTTGTTTTCAGCGAAGCACTTAAGAAAGTGCTAGGCTACTTAACCTTTATCAGCTTTACGCACACTGCGCAGGTTGGAAGCCAAAATTTTCTTGCGCAAACGCACCGACAGTGGAGTGACTTCGATCCACTCATCATCATCGATCCATTCGATACATTTTTCGAGACTCATCTGCTTGATACCGTAAAGGTTGGTGATACCATCCGATCCAGTGGTTCGCATGTTGGTCAATTTTTTGGGTTTCACAGGGTTGACGTTCAGGTCATTGTCCTTGGCACATTCACCGATGATCATGCCCTCGTAAACTTCCACGCCTTCACCGATAAACAGCATGCCGCGTTCCTGGACGGAAGCCAGAGCATATTCAGTCGTGCTGCCAGTTCGGTCGGCGATCAAACAACCGGTTTGTCGGTGGAAAATGGTTCCGACATGAGGCTTATAGCCGATCGATTCAGAACTGATCAGGCCTGAACCACGGGTGGCAGTTTTGAACATGGAGTTGGTGCCCAAGATACCGCGCGTTGGGATTTCAAAGGTCAGGCGCACGCGCTGCTCTTCGGATCCAACCACCGCCGTGGTCTCATAGGAGGTAAGGGTACCCTTGCGCTGCTGATACATTTTGGTAACTTCGCCGGAACAGCTTTCTGGTAAATCCAGAGTCATTTTCTCAAATGGCTCCATTTTTACGCCGCCCTCAGTTTTGATCAGTACGTTAGGACGACCGACCATGAACTCATGGCCTTCTCGGCGCATTTTTTCAATAAGAATACCGAACTGCAATTCACCGCGACCCAGCAAATAATACTGATCGGCTTGTTCCGTATCTTCCAAACGAAGCGCCACGTTGCTGCGAATTTCGTTCAGGAGACGTTGACGCAATTCGCGTGATTGAATGGCTTTGCCTTCACGGCCCGAGTTCGGGGTGGTGTTGATCGAGAAGATCATGCGCATGGTAGGCTCTTCCACGCTGATCCGCTTCAGGGCTTTGCCATTCAGTCCGCTCAGGGTGTCGCCGATTTCGAGAACTTCGCAACCGGCGATGAGTCCGATATCACCGGCCGACAGTTCGTCCACTTCAACCTGCTTCATACCTTCGTAGGACAAGAGACGGGCAACCTGGAATTTCTGGACGGATGGCTTATCACCACTTACGCCATGACGCAGCAGCTCCTGGCCCTTGCGGACTTTACCCGTCACGATACGACCCAAGGCAAGGTTGCCCAGGTAATCCGAGTAGGCGATATTGGAAACCAGCATCTGCACTTCAGCCGTAGTATCCATTTCGGGGGCAGGAATGCCAAGAATGGTATCAAACAAAGGCTTCAAAGTCCGCTCGCCGCCGCCTTCAAGAAGGGTTGGGATCGCATTGACATCGGCCGTACACCAGCCTTTGCGAGCACACGCATAGATGATGGGGAAGTCGCACTGTTCATCCGAAGCGCCCAGCTCAACGAAAAGATCGAAGGCTTTGTCAACGCACTCGGCAACCATCGTGCTGCCGACGGCTTCAGGCCGGTCGACTTTATTGATACACAGAACGATTTTGAGATTCTTAGCGATAGCTTTCTGCAAAACGAAACGAGTCTGCGGCAGGGGGCCTTCGACAGCATCGACGAGCAGGATAGCGCCGTCAACCATGTCCATGATCCGTTCCACTTCCCCACCAAAGTCAGCATGGCCAGGGGTATCGACAACATTGACTTTCACATCGCCAAGCAAAAATGACGCATTTTTCGCAGAGATGGTAATCCCGCGCTCTCTTTCCTGAGAATCCGAGTCCATCATGCGATCCGCTGTGGTCTCGTGGGCCTGGAAGGTCCCAGCTTGCTTCAGCAGGAAGTCAACAAGTGTGGTTTTGCCGTGGTCGACGTGAGCGATAATGCAAATGTTACGAAGTTTACTAGACATAATTCCCTTGGATTCTGAAGGTTTACCTCAAAAAGGCAGCGGGCCCAATGTGAGTTAAGTGAGTAAATGAATAGCTCCTGGACGGCCTGCTCACAAATAATCGCAAGCTATAACCTGATTTTCCAGTGTTTGCAATTGCTAAGCGAGCTTAAGCTAGGATTTACGAGTCATCAAGCAGCTGAGGAATATAAATTTTCTCATTGGCTTTGCCTAGTGTCTTTACGAGTCGCTAACGATGATTGTCCTGCGTAGGGGGTACGGTATCCCCTCGAGCGAGAAGCTCAAGTGCCTGCGGGTTTTTTTGATAAAAATCCCGAGTGACTTGCGCAATGTGAAGCTTGACCCGGTCGTCGACCAGACTGCATTCGCCATCGACCAAAGTTGTGAGCAGACTGCTAAGCAATTCTTGCTGCAAGAGCGGCAGCTTATTCACCCAGGAAGCTAACAGCCTTTTGTCGACATGAGAAGGCAGCGAGCCGAGGATGCCTGTGTCGTTCTCATTGTGCACTAAAAGTCCTGACGTCGTTCCGCGATCGAGCGTTAAGACCTGCAAGAAATAGAGACTGTGGTAATCCAGTTGCTTTCGTTGATCCGCAGCGGTGACCTTGAGCTGCTTCTCTAGCGCCTTTTGCACGATCTCGGTATAGGTGCCGATGATGCTGATGCCAAAGTTTTTAGCCAGCGCAAAATCGGCCGATTTGCTCGAGGAGGAAAACTCCTCCAGATAAAAGTGCGCAACCCCACGATGTCGGCCCAAGGCCGGGATATAGAAATAGCGTTCGCCTTGGTCTTTGCCGAGCTGATAAAGTTCTCCCGTGACCTCCTGAAAAGCTTTATTAAAAAGTGCGGTATCGGCTGGCGAGGGTATGCTTGGATTCAGATCGCCCATAATCCGCCAATAGCCGTCTCCCGACTTCATTTCAGTCCAGCTGATATGCATATGCATCGACGGTACGAAGGGGTTTCTTGGATGGACAATGGTTGAGAGAGCCGAAGCTGATGCCAGCTTTCGACTCGGATCCTTTTCATACTGTACCTGGGATACATTGACCGATGCCCGATTAAACAGAACTTCATCGAATGCAACAAAGCGATTGCCCCCTCCGAAAGCTCCACCAGCCCGCAACCAATCGATCGATTGAAACCGTGAAGTTTGAATGGCAGCTGGCAAAGCATCAAGTTTTTGAACCAGCAAACTCTGCAGGTCTTTTACCAGCCGGAAGGCTTCCTGGGCTGCTTTGGATTCGGCTAATTGGAGAGTCATGGGTAACATCCACTTCGACGGGAAAGAATGAGCAACGGATCTCAGTGTAACGAAAAGTGGGGGCGTTCCGTAAGATTTTTTTGCGGCTGTATTGAAAAAGCACAAGCAGGCTGACGCTGTCAGTGCCATACTGCTTCGTGTTTCGCATGGAAGCGGCGGGTGGCCGTGGCTTTCCTCATGGCTGCCTCAGGAGGCAGCACGGGAACAAAACAGATAGTCCTTAGTTGAGACCGAGGAGTTCACTGAGGCCGCGAGGCTTGGGCAGAAGGCAACCCTCAGTTAGCAAATCGATTTGGCCAAGATCGTTCCGGCAGCTGTAGATCCAAAACGTTTGCTGGGCATAGCTGAAGCCCTTTTTATAGACAATCGTGCCGTCCTGGTCCACTTCGCATGGATTATTGACTTCACACTTGCGACCTCCATCATTGCCCGTATTATTCACGGCCACCACAGTTCGTGTGCCTGCTGCCAAAACGGGTGAACCAGAGGTGCCGCCGATGGTTTCACAACCTGGGCTGCTGTAGCGAAGCGAACTTTTGAAGGTCCACTTGCCTTCCAAAAGAGTGTCAACAATTGTTTCAATCTGGCAAGCATAGCCACGTTTCCAATATCCCGAGAGGACTTCAATGGCTCCCCCTACCAAAGGTATATCACGACTCAAGATCAGTGCAGGAATATTGTATTTGCTCAAAATATCCTGATAAGTTTCTTTCACCTGGTAGAGGGCCATATCAGTCTTGGTCATGGTTGCATAAAGAATTTTTTCGCCGCGAATCGTGCCAATTTTTTTGGCCTCTGAATCGAGAACATCAAAACTACGACTGACTGTTTGATTGACGATGACCACATCAGGATTGATCATCCCCGTGCAATGGCCGTTGCTGAGGACCATGGCCTTGTCCGTATCCAAACTGTCATCAAACCGAACCAAACTTCCTGAACAGTTGGATAGGGCCACAATGCCTTCGAAGTTATAAATGAGTGACTCTTGCGGCGCAAATTCGGGTGCCGGGGGCAAAGGCCGTTGAAAGTCTGGAAGGGTGAATGCGGAGGCGGTACTGGCGAGTATCCAGAATAGTGACAAGCTTAGCATTGTGCTCTTCATGGGGCATCCTCTGGCGACAATTTGGTGGATCTTATGAGCTATTGCTAAGCATTTAAGCGGATGAATGCAATGCAGGATTATTGAAATATAGCCAGGAACGATGAAGGGGAGAAGCTGAAAGCTGAGCGGGGAGCCTTAAGAAAACGGCGGGAAAAAGCCCGTTCTCCAAACGAGAGAGGCAGCGAACATGCCCCTGCGAACCTTCAGTCAGGGTGAAAACCCTCAGCTTTCACTGAAGCATGCAGTCAGGTGACTCGACGTTGAAACTCTTCATCCTCGGGACGGACGTCTTTGATCTCAATTAATAGCTCTTGAGCTTCTCGGAGCAGCTCTGTGACTTCCTTTCGACTCATCTTACTCACTTCACAGAGGGCATAGCCTTCTGGAAATTCATATCCCAAGCGGCCCAATTCCTTCATAAGCGAACGATAGCGAAGCTGATGCTCCAGGTCCCAGACATTGACCTCGGTGACGGATATACTGCCCAAAACATCAGCAATCCGATGGCAAAGATGCCTTTTTTCGCAAGTCTTGCATGCTGCTTTCATCGAACTTATTGGTGAAGTTCCAAGGGCTGCCTCTAACATTCGATTTGCCATCTAAGCCTCCAAGAATGTTCGGGAATAGTGACATTCGAAGGTCAGGATTCCGAGCATTGCCGTCAAGGTTTTTCTGTGGTGCCATTGTCTTTAGAGCAAAGGCTTTGCCAGAATTCCATGAGCCAGACATATCAGGCGGTTGAGCCGTTTCATGACAAAAAAGTCTGAAGTATTGGTGGACTATCAAGCGAATTCTGCGGGGTATGGCGCAATGTGGATTCATGTCGTCCCATAGGGATGGGCTCGGGACGCTTTCGCCTTTCGAGTGTTTACATGGGCCAAAGGTCCTGCATGCTTAGCGTCGTTTGCCTCGTATATTGTTGGTGATTTCCAGATCAACGAGGACCTTTCTTAAAGCTAAATCGCCCTTTAAACCTCTGGCTGACCAGCGCAAAGCATTGAGCAGGAGCTTGGCTTTGGCGACCTCAGGCAGGGATTCTGTGAGGCGATCCATCGCCAGTCTTGAGGTAAAAGCCTCATGAAGTTCTGTATAGTTAAGCAACAGCTCTTCCAGCGAAGAGAGAGAGGCTCGGGAAAATGCATCCGTGCCTCCGACTTTGAGCTGGCGAAAATCGGCAAAGCCAGCCTTAGAACCCAAACGATTTATTTTGCTTATATCGGGCCTTATGCCAGTCTCTGGTTCGGCAGTTGCTTGGTCGATGGAGTCGCCTTTAATCAACTCGACTGGCAGTGCTTCGATGCCTAGTTTTCGATCCATTTCCTCATTAGCGATCCGATCGGCCTCCCCATTCAATTCCCTTTTTATCCACTGAATACTCCAGCGAGGAATGGCCCGCAAGGCGGCGATGGCCTGCTGTTTCAAGTCTTGCATCATCGGATGCTTAGCTTGCCATTCGCCAGACACTTGCATGACGACGAGTTTGCTGTCGCCCAAAAAAGTGACCTGAGTCAGTTGGAGTTCTTTGGCCAATTCAATGGCCATCAAAAGGCCTCGATACTCCGCTTCATTGTTGGTGGCAGAGTCGAGAAAACAAGCCCGCTGCCGGCCCCCCTGACAGTCGGTGAATGCAGCGCCAGCGGCAGGGCCGGGGTTGCCTCGCGAGCCACCATCGAAGTATATCTTTACCGTATCGAGACTCATACAGAGATTCCTCGTAATTGAGCAGCCGATGCGTAGGGGAGGGGCCTCCTTTTGCAGCTCAGTCTAGCGAACTTGCAAGACTATTTTGCCGATGTGCTCGCTGCTTTCCATCAAGCGATGAGCTTCAGCGGCTTGGGCTAGGGGCAATACTCTATAGAGAACTGGCTTCATAGCCCCTTCCTTTAGATGAGGCCAGATATGTTTTGCCAGAGCCTCGCCGATGCGAGATTTTTCTTCCACCGATCTCGGGCGAAGAGTGGAGCCGGTTAGGATCAATCGTTTGCTCATCACTTTGCGGAGATCGAGGTTGACCTGAGATCCTTGCAGCGTGGCTATTTGAACTAATCGCCCTCGGGTTGCTAGACATTCCACATTCTTGCTAAAGTAAGCTCCACCAACCATATCCAAGATCACATCCACACCACGATTGTTCGTGAGAGTCAGAATCGCCGATTCAAAATCTTGTTCTTTATAAAGGATCACATGTTTAGCACCCAGCTGCTCGCAGACTGCAAGAGATTGCCTTTTCCCCACTGTCGTGAAAACCTCGGAACCGAGTGTGTGAGCCATTTGAATGGCTGTCGTACCAATTCCTCCCGAGCCACCATGAATCAAGATGGATTCGCCCTTTTGCAAGCGGCCACTTTCGTAGAGATTGGTCCATACCGTGAAGAATGTTTCAGGCAGCGCTGCGGCCTGGAAAAAATCGAATTGGGGAGGTATCGGCAGGCATTGTCCTTCCGGTGCGCAGGCGAACTCAGCATAACCGCCACCAGCTAGTAATGCACAGACAAGGTCACCGACTTTCCACAGCGTCACCCCTTCCCCGCACGCGACAATTTTGCCCGAGACTTCCAGGCCAAGAATATCGGAGGCTCCGGGAGGAGGAGGATAAAGGCCTTGACGTTGAAAGCAGTCGGGGCGATTGATGCCTGCGGCGTGAACCTCGATCAGCACTTCACCGGGTTGGGGGCTTGGTTGGGGACGTTCTTTGATGTGCAAAAGCTCGGGGCCACCAAAGTTGTCCAATCCGATATATCGCATAGCAACAGGTCTCCTTGCAAGAAAGCTCAAGACTACAATGCCTCATAGCAAATGACTAGAGGCGGACTCGATCGCTTCGAAGCCCTTAGGGCGATGCTGGTCTTTAGCGATACCGCGAAGATGCTCACCGATAATTGTTCGAGTGTCCATTTTAAAGTCGATGGGGAGGGATATCGACACTTGCGGGGGGTTGATTACGTTCGCACTTCTACCGCGGGGGTGGTGACGACAGAATACTCAAAATAATTATTTGATATTAGATGGTTATGGAAGATAATGGCTACGAAAAAGCGGCCTCGAAAGGCTAAGAATTCATGAGTCAAACTAATCAAAATGGCGCACAACAAGCTATGTCATAATATCAGTTGATGGCATCGAAATTGTATGTAATACAGGAGCAGTCAGGTAGCCATGGAGTGGCTGTCCCCAATCAAAAGCCGAGAGTCAGCAGAATCTCCTAAAGGTTTTGAAGGATTATAAACCGCCAGACTTAGACTCTCATTTCGTAAAGGACTTGCCCATGAAAACTCTCTTTATCGCTCTGACCCTGATCGTGGCTACCGCTTGTACAACCGTTGATAGTGCTAACAACGCAGCACCCAAAGCCGAAACTAAGGCGACTGGAATGCGTGAAGCAAGACAAGCAGCCTTGCTGGAAGCTGTTGGTAACTAAGTTCGGTCCGTAGTTTATGCCAGCGATCTTAGCCAGAACCTCAAATTCCGTAAGCTAGGATCGCTATCCACAGCGTGCAAAGACTTATCAGCTGCAGCCGCTTTCAACGCGAGCTCATGGGATTGCCCCGCATCAACTCATCCAAAATATCCGCCCTCAAAGATGATCGATCCCGGTCAGTGATTGATTGGTAAAAAAACGAGAACATAAAAAAACACCATAAAATAGCTGATTCTAAATTCTATGCTTGCGCCTGTTCGTCTTTCACCTGCCCAGATTTTACCTTAAGAAATCCTGGATTTAACCGATTTCTTCCCTAGCAACTCGCAAAAAAAATGGGCTGGTAGATCGAGACGAGCAAGCTGCTTGATCGCATGGAGTGCAACGCGTGATGCGAAATGTGCAGATCTTTTTAAAAATCTTCTTCCTCTTGGTGGGGCTGGGAGCCTGTGCCAGCCTTCCTGATAGCAGTGATCCTGTGGCCAATATTCGATTGGTGGAAACCTTTCCGGATGAAACCGAATTGGCTACCGCCGGCGTTGCTAAAGCCGAAGCTCAGTGGATGGATATGATAAGCCGTGCTCGGCGCACGATCGATATCAGCCAATTCTATGTTCAAACAGTACCCCACTCTAGTCTGGATCGGGTCCTCAAATCGATAGAAGCTGCAGGGGCGCGGGGCATACAGATTCGTTTTTTAATGGACGAAGCCTTTGTGAAAAAATATCCCAACGATACGGGTAAAACCGTGGAGCGTATTAAAAAATGGCCCAAAACTGAAGTGCGTATGACCAACCGCTGGAGTAAAGCTGGCGGCATTCAGCATGCCAAGTACTTTATAATAGATGGCCAGGATGCTTTTCTTGGCAGTCAAAACTTCGATTGGCGCGCTTTGGATCATATCAAAGAACTGGGCTTTCGTTTTCGTTCTCCTCCTCTCGTGGCCAGTCTCCAGGCTGTTTTTAATGATGACTGGGATAAGGCTCTCAATCAGGAAGCAATCCAAGAGCTTGATCCGAAATTTTTTCAACCGGCGATCTGGCGAGATCAGCAGGGGCAATTGAATACGGTAGCACTTAAAGTTAGTCCGAATCCGGATGCCAATCGTCCAGGCCTTTGGGATTTCCCTGATATTTTGCAAATGGTTCAGGAGTCCAAGAGCAAGATTCGTCTGACGGCGATGATGTACCGGTCTATCTGGGCAGACAAACGAGCCTGGTTAGAAATGGAAACGGCTTTGATCGTTGCGCAGAAGCGAGGGGTAGCGGTCCAGTTTATGGTCGACAATCGCAACCGACCCCAAGGACTTTAAGGCGTTAATGGACG
>JBGSRE010000945.1:0-4089 GCA_041737755.1 Oligoflexus sp. | reverse complement strand
GTCAAGGCAGCCGGCTATGGCATCCAGTTGATTTCCCGGCTGGCGCGTGAGTATCCCTGATCTTTTAACGCTTCTTATCAATCGGTAGCACAAAGCTGCCGGTTGTTTGTCCCACCACCAGTGGCGAGACTCCATTCCATTTTTCAATCATCTGCAAATCGATTATGCCTGGGTTTTTGCGAATTGCTTCGCCTCGAATATCGATCGCTTTGGCTTCACCCTGGGCCCTTATCTCGGCGGTTTCGGCTTCGACTTTGGCTTTGTCTTTGAGGAACTTAGATTTCGCAGCTTCTTGTTCCTGGACCATTTTTTCTTCGATAGCCTTTTCCAATTCCCCTGATAGAGTGACGTTTTCAATCACCACATCTTCGATGATGACAAGGTCTTGGATTTTCTTCTGAACCGCTTCCAATACCTTTATCTTGAGGCGTTCGCGGCCTTTGACAATGCCTTCGGCAGTTTCTTGAGCAGTGGCTTCTTTCAAAGCCTCTTGCATTCGCGGTGCCACCAAGGAATCAAACGGATTGCCAGCATACTTGGTAAAAATTGAAAAAATCTGTCCTTCTGGAATACGATAGAGGACCTTCAAACTTACATTAACCTGCTGCAAGTCCGAAGAGTAACACTCAGCTTTGACAGCTTCCGTCTGCTGACGGATCGACACTTGATAGAAATTCGAAATCATGGGCGGCTTGAATCCCACACCTTCTCCCTTGACGTTGGAGTCGGTTTTCCCAAGAGTGACGATCACCCCCCGATTACCGGGTGAGACCACAAAAAATGAAGAGTAAACCAGGATGACAATAAGTAAGCCCGCCAAAGCTAAGCCAGTCGTTCGAGCTGAAAAATCTTGCATGAACTTTCCCCAAGTAAAAATCAACAAAGTTTCCCATTGAGAATACGGGAAACCTATCGACCAGGGAAGCGGGATTCACTGCTTAGCACCCAGCCCACAAACGGTACCAGCGTCCATAACTTTCGGAGTTGGGATACGGATGACCCCCAGGAGACTCATCACCTGGCAGAGATGATATCCCCAGTCCAATTCGAACCATTTATGGCTGAACTTTGCTGAGTCAGGATAACGGTGGTGATTGTTTTGGAAACCTTCCCCCGCGACCAGCCATGCGACCCAGGTGTTATTTCGAGAGTTATCGGTCGTAGAAAAATTTCTATAGCCATAGGAGTGAGCCAAAGCGTTCACGGCCCAACCCTGCAAAGGATGGCTGGACATTCCTAAAAACAGAGCCAGGCCTATGAGAGCACTGCCCGTCACAAAGCTCAAGACGACTGCCAGCGACAGATGCAAAAGGTAAGGCAGATACCAGAGCTGCTTTGCATTGATCACGCTCACTTCGATGGGTAGATCCTCGACAACTTTCTCGTAGGTCTCATGGTGGCGAATCAAAGCCACCAGAACCTTGCGATAGGATGTCAATTGCTTACGAAAAAGTGGCAGGACACCTTCATGCACAGGGCTATGGGGATCCTTCGAGGTATCCGAGTACCGATGATGCAGGCGATGCATGCACACCCAGGCTTTGGCGTCGATACCGGTGACCCAGCCGCCCGTGAAAGCGACAAATCGCTGGAGCCGGGGCGAGAGGATAACAGCGGAATGAGCCAATCCTCGGTGATAGAAGACCGTGATATAGAGGACATTGAGCAAGTAGGCACCTAAAAAGACCAGGAGACTGGATGCAATCATGTCCATGGTGGCAGACCTCTTCCTTGGTTTAATCAACTGATCAGGGCGGATCCTTTCATTCTGATTTTTAAATGGTCCCGATGGAAGAGGAAGCTTATGAAAATTTCAGGTTTTACCGTGCTTTTACCCAGGTTTTACCGATCCAAGTCGCTGTTAAAAGTTTTGCATCTATCGCCGAAGCTTTTCGAGTTGAACGGCAACCGAGTCATCACTTGTACCGAAATCTACCCATTCGATTTTATTCAGACCTTTGCCAGCAAATAAATTCCTGCCAACCGCAATCGAAACTCCGAAGTTTTTTTGCGGTTTACACTTATTGAAGTGAAGCGGGATTCAATTGAAAGACGAGTGTCAGGCTATCCTTCACCTTTGCCACTAAGCCCCCAGCAACGCTCGGAGGCGGGATCTTAAAAGCCGTAAAACTAGTTTCCAGTGAACCCGAAAGCATAGCTTGCGCAGGATCTTCCGCTTTCCTTAACTGCAACTCGACTGGGTAACTTTCACCAGCAATCTTTAAGGTTCCCTGAAGCATCGTCATCTTACCAGTTCGGTAGTCGGACCATTGAGCGTCTGGAATCTCTTTCGAAAGAAACTCAAGATCCTTTTGTTGATCCGCTTTGAGTAACAGAAGGACTTCTTTGTCACGATCAACTTCACCGCTGTCGAATTTTTCAATAGGCACTTTAACAAGGACTTGTTTCGTCCCGGTGGATGGAGAGTTGACCGTAAGAGTGATGCTACAATTGATGCCAACAGGTTCTTCGCTTTTCACCAGAAACAGAGTTTTTTTAGTCTTCCAAGCAACGCAGTTTTGATCCTTAGGGAAACTGATATCGGCAGCCCAAGCCGCAGTAATGTTCGGGATCACAATCGAGCCTAAGGCGGCGGTGCATATCAACTTTAGAAAGGAATATCGCATGGCTTGGTCTCCTTAAAAAATGCTGCAGCGAGTGATCGCTAAATTTGCCTGCATCTAGCACCATAGCATATTTTTCGGTATTCGCTTAAAGCCAAATGGGCAATGAGAGCTAGAAGATTCTGAATTGTTAGGGGAAATTTATCAGCTCATTCCCTTGACGCTTGCTTTTTCAGAATGATCCTTGCTCGTGCTTACTGATTTCGCGCTAAGGATCCTTCTTACTACTTTCGCCGGCACACCAGCTACGATCGTCATGGGTGGAACATCTTGGCTAACGATACTACCGGCAGCGACGATGCTACCTCGTCCGATTCTTACGCCAGGCAGGATAATGGCTCGAGTTCCTAACCAGACATCATCTTCAATTTGAACAGGCTTAGCCTCAGGGCGCAGGTGTCGCTCTGTCGGATGAATTTCGTGCAAATTCGAATCGAGGATGACAACACTGTAGCCAATCCGGCAACGGTCGCCGATGGTGATGCGATCGGTGGCGTTGATGATGCATCCATAGTTGATCATGGTAGCGACGCCGATCTTGATGACACCATATTCTTGCGTATTCAATTCCGTTGCAATAGCACCGCGATGAAAGCAAGTTCTCGCCCCTATGTAAACATGTCCATGACCACAGACATCGACGCTACCTTTAACTCGCACGCCATGCCCGATGGTGGAATTTCGAAAGATCCAATGAGCTTTGATCAGGCCAACAAACGAAATTATTTTTAGGAAAAAGTGAGCAATATAGCGAGTTCTCGGCTGAGAAACTTGCACATTTTGACGGGATTCTCGAGCAACGGAATGGGTAGCGCCTGCCGTTGTGGGCGATGCCAGGCCTTCATTCCGAGATGTCCCCGTGACAGAGACTTGCATAGCCTGCAAGTTCTTTAGGGTAATTTCTTGATTGGTGCTTTCGATTTTTCGTCGAATGCTTAGCCCAATATCCAAGGAAACAATGTCCTTTGCCATAGAAAGTGCCTTTATTCAGGAAACTGGGCTCTCAGCATAAATGCTGAAGACAGAAAATTGATTTGTGTATTGCTGACTGAACAAGCAAGACAGCCAAGAGCTAGAACGCTAAACGACGAACAGCAAAAGGAAGATTGATCACAGGAATTAATCTATTATGTGCAAATGCCATTTAGTTCAAGTCGTTTTTTGCTTGAAAAGCCTTAAATTTCTGGAAAGAAATCGCTTTAAGATTGGTTTTCTTAAAGAGCAAAGTTGAAGGGTGGAGCTCATGGATCTATGCAGAATTTAAATATGCAAAGATGCAAAGATGCAATCATGGGTTCCAAGAGCGGTGAAACTTGCCAGGTATTTAGTCTCTGGCGCCTAAAGCGCCTGAGACTATCCTGAGGAGTGAAACGACGAAGGATCTCGCTGATAAGTACCTGATTCCACGAGATCCTTCGCTTCGCTCAGGATAGTCCCTGGGCGAAATTTTCAATTTCGCGCCAGC
>JBGSRE010000890.1:0-2745 GCA_041737755.1 Oligoflexus sp. | reverse complement strand
TTTTCGGCTTCGGCGCATCACTTTATCGAAGAAAATAAGCGCCTGCTCCAGGGGGCGAATGAGCCCAATCGCGAAGTTCTCAAAATACTTTTCATCAACATGCATACCCTGAAAGGGTCCGCACGCTCATTGAATCTCAAGGAACTGACCGCTCTGGTCCACGCGGCCGAGAACACACTGTCGCAGCTGCAAAAAAGTGAAATCGTCTGGAATAAGGAGCAAATGCTCAGCGAGATTCAATCGGTCGAAGCTTCCCTGACTCAGTATGATTGGATCAGCACCAATCGTTTGAATCGATCCCTGCATATGCTAGACAGCGTCGAAGTGCGGATCGATGATTTGGAAAAGGAAGTTCAGGCCATCGAGGAGCTCCAGCAAAGTCCCGACCCACAGATGGTGAGTTCCTATCTCCTCCAGATGAAGCATCGCATGGCCCGTTATGCCTTTCGATCTGCCACTGAAGTTTTTAAAGAACTCTTCGATCCGGCGACCCGCTTGGCCAAGGATTTGGATAAACTCGCTCCAAAACTGAGCTTCGAAGGGACTGGCATTGTCTTCACTCATCGAGCTGTGGAGCTTATGCGCAATGTCTTCGTGCATATTCTGCGAAATTCACTCGATCATGGCATCGAATCTGCTTCCGAGCGACAATCGGCTGGTAAGGATCCGCATGGCAGGATAGCCATCGTTCTGAAAGAAGAACCCGACCGCAAGCTGCTCGTTCGAATCAGTGATGATGGCCGTGGTCTGGCTCTGGGCATGATTAGGCAGATCGCAGTTATCAAAGGCTTTATCAACCGAGAAAATATCGTCAACCCCAGTGTTTTAGCGCAATTCATTTTCGAATCTGGCTTCAGCACAAGTGCTGGGATCAGCGATATTTCGGGCCGTGGCGTGGGCATGGATGCCATCAAGCGATGGCTGGAAAATGAAGGCGCTTCGGTGGCTATTGAACTTGATAGCACGATCGATCCCTCGCAGGTGGATTTTGTGAAATTCAGTTTGGTCATGCGACTGCCTCCCACTCTTTACCGAGTGATTGAGGGTCAGCATAGTCTGGCTCTGGCTGGCTGATCAAAACAGCAACACAGCTTAGCTAGCGTTCTTCGAATCACCTTGCCAAGCGAAAGCTTCCAGCCTAGGATGACCCACAGGTTTTATTGAAAAATCTTTTCCTGTTGGAGCGTCACTGATGAAGCTGCTCGCCTTAGGAATGCTCGTTCTCGCACCTTCCCTCTTGGCCATTGAAAATAACTTAAAAGCACAGGATGAATTGCTCACCGCTGAGGTCACCTACTATCAGCAGGTGGCACCTCTTTTAAACAAGCAGTGTCAGTCCTGTCATCAGGAAGGTGCTATTGCTGGCTTTCTTCCCTTCAGCACCTATGAGCAGGTGAAACCCTTTGCCAAACGCATTCGCACCGTGACCGAAGCGCGCAAAATGCCGCCTTTTATGCCTGACAACTCGGGCAGCTGCGCGACCTATGAAAATGCCAAGGTCCTCAGCAAGGATGAGTTGGCTATGCTTAGCGCCTGGGCAGATCAGGGTACCCCACGGGGTGAAGTGACGGAACTGCCCGCCCCAAAAGCACCTGGATTTCTGGAAGGGCAGACTCATCAAACTGCAATGGATGAAGCCTACACACCGAACAAAGCCCTGCACGATGATTACCGATGCTTTGTGATGAGCCCAGGATTTTCGGGCGGCCCATCGCTGTTCTTGACCGATTATTTGATTGTTCCAGGCGACGATAAAATGGTCCACCATGTGGTAGCCTACCAGGTGACCACAGCCCAAGCTGCAGAAGACGCCCGCCGCTTGGATCAGGCGGATGCTGGTCCTGGCTATAGTTGCTTTGGTGGGGCCAGTGTTTCGGGTGTGCGGATGGTCATGAATTGGTCACCAGGAACAGGCGTTATTTCGATGCCGAAGGATACGGGGATCCGTATCGATCCCGATTTACCGCTGGTCTTTCAAGTTCATTATCATTTGATGAATCCCAATCCAGGCTCCGATCGCACCCAGATTAAAATGAAGATGGCCGAATCCGTGCCTAATGAGATGACTCCCACTTTTCTTACTCCATTGAAGGCCTTACAGATTCCACCGCAACAAACAGCCTACGTTCATGAAGGAACGGCCTCCCTTCGCGGCAGCTTTGGCTCGAACAAGCCCCTGCGCATCATGGGTGTTCGGGCTCATATGCACAAACTTGGGGCAAAGATGCAGGTCTCTGTCACGAGCAAAAATCAAAACAGCTGTATCGTCGATGTGCCTCGCTATGACTACAACTGGCAAACCAGCTACTTCCTCAATCAACCGATCGATATCATGAGTCAGGACACGATCAATATTCGCTGTGTTTATAATTCCATGAGTAAGACCGGCACCACGACCTGGGGTGAAGGCACGGATGATGAGATGTGTCTCGCTACTCTCTACACCATAGCGCGCTAGGTCCCGTCGCCAGGGCTCTCCTTCCGGAGAGCCTTTTCGTATCCCCTCCTAAAACCACAAGCAAATGTTTTCATTATAAAATTAATTTTTCGCAGGCGAACCTGTAACCCTTTGCTATTCTGATTCGAAGACTTGTTTGGAACGAATAACTAGTCTCTGGCGCCTAAAGCGCCTGAGACTATCCTGAGGAGTGAAACGACGAAGGATCCCGGCGCTAAGTATCTGATAACACGAGATCCTTCGCTTCGCTCAGGATAGTCTCTGGGCGAAATTTTCAATTTCGCGCC
>JBGSRE010000870.1:0-10082 GCA_041737755.1 Oligoflexus sp. | reverse complement strand
ACCCTTTGCCAGGCGTCCTTCGGCAGCTGCTGCTGCAATCCTTGGGCAAGATAGCGTGACATGCGGCCTATAGGGCCTAGCTTGCGTTCCTGGGCATCGCGGGCAAATTGCAGAGTATGTTCCATGATGGGGGCGGTATCGATGTCCAGGGCGGCAATCACCGCCGCCAGGGATCCTGAGGAAGCTCCTAAATACAGTGCTTGTTTAAAAGCCGCTTCCGATCGCAAGGCTTCGATGACGCCCAGATGATAAGGAAACAGCCAGGCACAGCCAGCGAACGAAACGGATGGCCGGTCCCTGAATGATTTGGCGTAGAGAGAGCGAGCAATCACATCAGGTCTAAGCTTCGGTGATAGGCGATGGAGCATGGGCAACCTCCAGACGGAATTTCTTGTCTGATTATACGCGGAACGGATGCTCAATTCGAAAACGGGCTCTGGGAAAATGACCGTCTGCTCCCTGTCCGTTGGACAAATAAGCCAGCCTTTTAGCCCCTATTTTTTATCCATTATGGCCTATTTTTTAGCTTTTTTGACAAGTTTTGCTGATTTGTAAAAGCTCGCCTGCACGGGCTTTTTAAATCTTCCGTGATAATCAAGATCGATTAAAAATTCATTAAAAACGGTTGGCTACATAAATTCTTCCCTAGAATTCAAAGTCACGCATCTCGTTTTTCATGCACAATATTGCTAGTACATGCCCAACTGGCATGAATTGATGCGTATAGATTTCGTTGCATTTCTTTCGATGCGGGTTGTTTAAAATGAAAAAAATTTCCATTCTGATCGTGAACGATCATCCAATCGTTCGAGAAGGTCTCACTCAGGTACTTGATCGTTTTGAGGACGTGCACATTCTGGCGAGTACAGCTTCTCATTACCAGATCAAGGATTTGGTACAAAGGCTGCAACCGGAAGTTTTGCTGCTCGATTTGCAATCGATGGCATCCATCTATCAGATGGCAGCAGAAGCGCAGGCGACGAAGCCGGATATGCATCTGATTTTGTCCAGTTCATTGCCTTTGCCGGAATACCAGCGCTTGGCTGAAAGAATTGGCGCCCGTGGGCTTATTTCTGCTTTTGAAGCGCCCGAGCAGATCCATAGCTGTCTGCAGACTGTGATGGAAGGCGGGACTTGGTTCCAATCCAACAATCCGTTCCGTGGCCTTGTGCAAAAACACAGGGAAGGTGTGAACGGTCGATTGGAACATCCTCTGAGTCCGCGGGAAGTGGATGTTTTGTGTTGTGTAGCGCAAGCTATGACCGCAAAGGAAATCGCAACTGACTTGCAAATCAGTGTGAAGACGGTCGACCGACACAAAGCCAACATTATGAACAAGCTCAATATGCGCTCTCAAATTGAGTTGGCTCGGTACGCTATTCGCAATGGTTTTGTCGAAGTTTGAAATGGTTCGCTAGGAAAAAGAAAAGGCTCCTTTCCCAAAAGGAGCCTTGAAGGTCAGAGTTCACAGCAAAGCCTCCGTCTGGGGGCTTTGCTGCGCTGAGTTTCAGTCCTCGGACTCGGCCTTCTTGCTGGTCTTCTTTAATTCAGTCATAAGCTGGTTGATCTTTTCCAAGCTCGTCTTGATCCTTTGCATGCGATCGCCAAAATCGTCAGCTTCGGGTCTGCGGAAGTGTGGACTTCCTTTGACCTTGCCATCGAGATGGCTGACATGCAAGGGAGTACGGCCGCGGGCCAAATCATCCTGAGCATCTTTGTTACGCTTAAAAACTGAAAAATCGACAACATTGGCAGGAAATTCATTCTTCATCACAACACCTCAACAGCAGCAACCACAACAACAGCAACAACAACAATAGGTATAGGTACAGAGACAGGACATATACTCAAGTCCTCTTGGGAGGAGGACCGGAATAGCGATCAGAAACCGAAAATCAGTGCCTGAGTAAAATGGGAATTAATGTTTGAGGCGATACGAACGGATCACGCCTTTATTGGCTTTTTCTCGTTCTGTTTTCATACGCGCACGATTTTCTTCGTTGCGACGTTGAATTTCTTCCCAGCTGAAGTTTTCCGGGGTTTCGTTGGATTGCGCATTGGTCGCAGTCTTTTGGCTGCGGTCTGCAATCGAAACGACTTTGTTATCTTGACCATTTCCAGTTTGCATATCAACCTCCAGTAGGGGCAACAGAGTCTCAGCATCACGGGGAAGTCTTCATCCCACAGCTTCTATTAAGCAAGCCGTGTGCCATGACAAGCCAGCGTTGAGAGAACTCGAGTGATCATTTATGCCAATGAATTTGGGTCTTAAAACAGCTCGCTAGGAGCAGCTATGTTGGACGTTATGACAGTGTGCGATTAAGTGTCAAGTCTCTTTTCAGCCGGTCAGCGTTGACCTGATTGGCTTTGACTGCAATGGAGCGACCTGGATGGATGAAATTTCCAAGCTATTTCTGAGACTTAGGCAGAGCAAAGCGGGTCTAGAAAAAGCTTTTTATGGCAGCCTTGACAGCTCCCTTATTCGGTCGGGAATCCTGGGTGGATCAGCCTTTCGCACCTGGCAAAACCTGGGAGAAGGCAGGCATTTTCGATGCTTGAGGTTGACTCAACCCGATAGGCTGGATTTGGCGATCAATCTGGCAAAACCAGGCTTCCTCAGAGCTGAAACGCGCTTGCGTAAGCAGTGGACGGCTGATTTACAGCAGCTACGGGGCCTCGATCACCCCCTGATCCCACCAATGGAAGTCCTCGATGATTCTGAGTTTTTTGCCTATATCCAGCCCTGTTGTGACCAGGATCTAACAATTTCGTCAGAAATAAGACAGCTCTTGGAGGATATGCAGAGGGCCATGATCAGCATTGGGCTGGAGTTAGACGATTACCCCCAACTCAGAACTTGTCAGGGGCATCCTTTTGTCATCGATTTTTCGGAACTCAATCGCTTGCAGAAATCAGGCTTTAAGCTTTAGGCAGCATTTGTTTGAGGTCTGGCAGGTTTCGATAAAGGCCATCCAAATCCAGGCCGTAGCCGATCACAAATTCCCGGCTGATTTCAAACCCCACATAATCAATGAGCAAAGTGATTTGGTGAGCTTCCGGTTTGGACAAGAGGCAGGCAATCTTGAGCGAGGCGGGATTGCGGACTTGCAGTGTTTTTAGGAGGTAATCGATCGTACTGCCAGTGTCGATGATATCCTCGACGAGAAGCACATCCTTGCCTTCAATATCAACCGACAGATCGTAATTGATTCGGACATGTCCAGTCGATTGCATTCCCTCATAACTGGAGACACCAATGAATTCTACTTCGCAGGGAATATCGATGGCGCGAATGAGATCAGCCATAAAAATAAATGAGCCTTTGAGCACTCCAATCACACAGAGTTTTCGACCCTGATAATGCTGGCTGATTTCCTGGCCCAACGCATGGACGCGCTTGGCTATTACCTCAGCTGAAATAAGCGTCTGCATGGAGTAGTCTTCCATATTCCCTCCCCGATTCGGTTAGCTCTTAAGCTTGCTCATTCAAGCTTAAAAATTTGTCTGTGGCTAGCAGGAAAGGCTGCGTCAATTCGTCGTTTGGAGTCAGCCGTCAAGCATGGGCTCAGGCGATTAAGGCGAAGAAAGCGGCAGTCAGAAAGGAGACGAATAGGAATGCGAAGTATTTCTCTTTGCATATTCATTGTATTTTCTTCGTTTTTCTTGACATTTCTTAATAATTTTGCGACATTTTGAGGGCTTTGCGTGTCGTCAATACTTCACATGCGAAGTGTGACTCAAGTATAAAGGGGCACTTGCTGATGACGCAAGAAATCGAGAGGGAATTTCAAGCCAATAAAATCAAGCGTCTTCCGCCTTCGGTGGTCAAAGACATCGAGCTGAAGAATCACGCGAGACGACTGGCTAATCTTTCTCCAATTAAGATTAAGATCCGCACCTGCATCTCCTGTTCTGCACTTTTTGAATCTGCAGGCAATCGCACCTGTGGTTGCAACACCCGAAGCACCGGATACATCGCCGGCCGGGAAATCATCTAATTCCTTTTTCATAGTTCGTACTTTCTGGTGAAAACCAGAGCTCGACGTCTCATGTTTCGGCAATCGCTGGCACATGAGGTGTCTTTTTCCTTCCTGCCAAACGAATTCTTAGGGTGAAAACGCACTTGAGTTCCCCCTGAAAATACCGATGAGCTCTTCGAAGAAATCTGCCAATCAGGAGCAGCTTTGAAGCATCAGTTGAAACGATTAGACCGGGCCCTGGACAGCTTTCTGCCCAAAGATCGGCAGACCTGGACGCTCATGGAGTTGTACCGAAGTCGGGCTTTGGTGCGAGCCTGTGTCTTTGGTTCGATGGTTAATCCTCTCATCCTCTTTTTTGCGACTCGCGGCTATGGTGTTTGGTACCAGCTACTTTTAAGCTTGGCCTTCGGCATGACTCCGCTTGCTATCGCCTTTTGCTACCGATTGACCGCGCATGTAAAGTTTTGTGGCACGGCCTATCTGGTCTCCAGTTCTTTGATTCTAGCCTGGGCGCAACTGTCGGGCCACACCCTTCATGCCATCTATTGGATGTGGTTTCCCTTTCTCATCGTTTTTGGGACGCTGATCCTGGGAGTCAGGGAGGGAGCTTTGTTCACTGCTCTCAGTTTAGGCCTTTTTGGCTTCATTTTTTTCGACAATCTTCCCTATGGAAATTCCCTTGGTACCTTTACTAACAAGGAAAATCTTCTCACCAGCTATATCTTGCAGGTGGTGTTTATCCAGATCTGCTTTGCAGCCCTGATGCTAGCTTACGACTCGATTCGTAATCGAACAGAAGTTCATGCGATTATGCTTGGCTTCACCAATGATGAGACGAATCGATTGGCCGCCGTAGGCGAAAAAATAGGCGGGATGGCTTTGCAATTGAATGAAGAGTTAGGCCAAGTCCAAGGTCAGATTCTACAACTGGAAGGGCTTGCCAAACGCAGTGATACGAAAGTGGAAGACTTACAGAAAATAGCGGCCGTGCTGGAGGAAAAAGTAAGAACCTTGAGCGAAATTTCCAAATGTTTGACGGAACAGCCAAAGGATATTTTGCCAGAGATTGCTTCTGGAGAATATGCCCCTTCAGGCAGGAGTGCTTAAAGCGAATGCAGTGGATTTTTCTCGTATTGATTCGAATCTTCGATCGTAAGGTGAAAAGGGATCGTCGTGGTCCTTCTTCGCTCGATGCGTTTCGTAAGCGAGCCATGAAGAATATCTGCATCTGCAGTTTTGTCGTTGCGCTCGTCAATGGCGTGATCTCTTTCCAAGCGGGACGCTATGATGAAACTTTTGGGTTAGAATTTCCTGTCGGTCTAGCCAGCCTCATCGGTTTTTTTGTGGTCCGCCGGGTCCATCGAGTGGAATGGATCGCGGGAATTTTTATGCTGGTCTTGTCTACTTGCATTAGTTTTTGGTTCATCGTCGTGGCAAAAACCGCCTACTCCTCCGTCTACGTTTGGTATCCATTGATTGGTTTCGGCTCGATTCTGCTTTGTGGCCGTCGCATTGGACTCATCGTCGTGCAAGTGCTCTTCTTGCAATCTATGCTGCTTTTTTTACTTAATGCCCAGTACGGATTCGTCCTCACTCATGGCATGAGTTTCGAAGTTTTTGGTATCGCAGTCGTCTCGACGATGGTATCGGCTTGCCTCACTGCCTTTGCGATTATCGCTATGGTCGAAGTCAGTCGGCAACGGGCAGATCGTGCCAACTTGAAGGCCAATGCCTCTAATCTTCGCCGGGCCAGCCTCGGTCTTTTGGGTGATATGGCTTTAGATATAAGCCGAAACATGCAAACACCGCTGGCAGCCTTGCAAAAGATGCTGGAGGATGTGCAAAACTGGGATCCGAACGATACTCTGCATAATCGTGGACCGATCCTGATTCAGAATCTTAATCTACCCTTACAGGAATTGGGGCGTCTGACAGAGAGTCTCTTGATCTTTGGGCAAACAGATGGTCAGCGCGAGATCGTGACTCTGCGCGCGGTAGATTTTTTGCACCATCTCAATGAACTGACCCGAGAAA
Source organism: Oligoflexus sp. (assembly GCA_041737755.1). GTDB lineage: Bacteria > Bdellovibrionota_B > Oligoflexia > Oligoflexales > Oligoflexaceae > Oligoflexus. The sequence continues at coordinate 4,068 of JBGSRE010000870.1, read as the reverse complement.
AGGCCATTTCTCGTGGTGTAAGCCTAGATTTTTCCGCCGATCAACCCCAAGCAAACCTGCAGCTACCTGTGGCCTCTGCTTTGTTTGCTTTAGTTTCGATAGTGAATAAAGGTGTCGAAGCGGCAGCGGGACAGGAACCGGCTTGGGTTCGTTTGCAGCTGAGATACTACGGCAAGCAATTGCACATTCGCATCTCCGATAGTGGGCCGAGTCTTTCCTTCGATGAACGGCGCACGATCCAAAAACAGACATCGAATATGAGTACCTGGGATGTGAGTCTGAGATTGAGCCTTGAATTTATCGCTAGCATCGGGGGAACGCTGAGTTTAGATCCCTACAGCCCAGACACATGCTTCGTTTTGCAGATTCCCTTGGGAGTCGGATCCGCACCCGTCGATCAGGCTTCTTAATCCGGTCCAGCCCAGGCCAGCCCAGCAATTCCAGTTGCTTTTTTTAGAGTAAATTCCTGAACATCTTGGTAAGTCTTGACTTGCTTCGCGTGACTCAGTCTGGTACCGATCGAGTGCGGAGAACTGCTCGTTAAGAGCGATGTCGGAAAGTACACTAAGATCCCGCAAAGGATTCCTTTATGCGAAATATATTGGTGTTTTCTGGATGCCTCATGATCAGTGCTCTGGTCCTGGCTTCCTGCAGCTCCGACTCCTCTCTTCGCCCGGCCGCAAGCCAGGTTAAAATTGTTGGCGGGGAACCTGCAGAAGCCGGCAGTCCAGCTTTTCGAGCGACAGTCTCGCTAGCAAAAGATGGTAAGTTTGGCCTCGATTCCTTCTGCAGTGGAACCCTCATTGCACCCAACCTTGTGTTGACAGCAGCTCACTGTATCGAGGGCATTAAGACTGTGAAACAATTTGTCGTGCTATTCGGCAAAGGGGAAAACGACCCAGGCGCAATCACTCGGCCAGTCTTGTCTTTCCAGAGTTATAGTCCTAAAGACGGAGCTCGATACTTTCCCAATTTCGATATCGCTTGGGTGAAACTCGATGGCGAAGCGCCCGAGACTTATCAGCCTGCTGAGATTCTCCGTTCGGCCGATCAACTTGTCGAGCTACTGGGCAAAGAGGATGGCGTTCTGATATCCGGTTACGGACGGACGAAAACAGATTGCCCAGCCATGGATCCTGGCTGCTCTGGAACACGACTTCAGGTGAAGACCAATCTGCGTCGCTACATCGATACTTCGCACTTTTGGCAAGTGCTAGTGGTGGGGCCCAAGCCCGGCTTTGGAACCTGTAACGGCGATTCGGGTGGTTCCATGTTTGCTGAAATCAAGGGGCGCTGGTATGTACTCGGTGATTTGAATGGTAAAAATCTTGCGCTCAACACTCCCGCTGTTTGGGATAGCTCGCGCCTTTGTGAATCGGGCGAATCGATCTATAATTTCGCCGGAGCCTATGTGGATTGGATCGAGCAGAGCTCAGGTGTGACACTTACTTTTGACGATCTGTGGAACCCCAAGGGCCAGGGTCTTTTGGCTATCGATGGTCCAGAATTTTTAGGGACGAATCCGAATCTTGAAACGATGCTTCGTTATAACAATCCCAGCGATCCCCTGTGGATCACGAGTGAAGCGCTGATTGCCAGTTTTGGCGAAGAATCCAAACGCCAAATTCCAAATCTCAACTTTATCGTGACAGATCCGGCTCGAGCTGCGGAAGCGATGCAGCAATGGCCAAGTTTTAGCTATACAGGTGTTGGTTTTGATTTTGCGAGCTTTGCTTTGAAGGATCGACAGCTCAGTGATTTGAGACCTATTGCTCAATTGAAAAACTTGCAGCGTTTGGAATTGATAGGCAATCGCCTCGTGGATACCTCCAAGCTTGCCTCCATGGAATCCCTCGAAGAACTGACCCTGAGTAATAATTATGATTTCGAGAGCAAGAAGAAATTACCTTACGATTTTAGTTTTATGAAGAATATGAAAAATCTTAGGGTTCTGAACCTGATGTCCAATTCCGGCAACTTGGATCTTGGATCTATTCCTTGGGCAAATCTGCAAGATCTCGAAGTCCTCAACTTGACAGACAATGAGAACACGCTGAACTTAGATAAAATTCAGTTCGAAGTTTTGCAGAATCTGACCCAACTTATTATTGTCAGTTCGGGCCTTGAGGATATCAGCGCGCTCGCTCGGGCACCCGGCTTGAAGCGCATCGATCTGCGTAACAACTCTATTCAAAATATTTCCGTCCTTTCCAACTTGCCGGCTTTGCAAGAAGTGGATGTAAGCCGCAACTTGATTGAGGACTTTTCGTCTGTGGCGGATCTCAAGGAGCTCAAGGAGCTAAAAGCTCTGGCCAATCCTCAGCGCATCAAGGCCTGTCCCGAAGGAGCCAAATGTCTCTATAATCCAGATCCGCTACTAAGTTTCACCGAATACGGTGAGCTGAGCAGCATCAGCGATCAGGACAGCCGTTCAGATTTTTAGGAATGTATTGGGATCTCAGGCCCGAAGATCCGGTGAAAATAGTGATTTCTTAAGTTCTTTGTCAGTCTATAAAAAATAGTCTAGCCCGTTTTGCTGGGACTTGCAAAGGTCCCCGCCCCAAGCAAGTAGAAGAATTTCACCCATGCATAATTGCCAAAGCTGGAAATGAGTGCCGTTTACCAGCGCGGTTCGAACTACCCCTCAATCAAAAATTCCAGCTACCGATAACTCAAGGAGGAATACTGAACAAAGGAAACTCTGTGAGGATCTGGTCAAGACTCGTTGGCTTCGGCTGCTTCACCCTCTGCTGGGTGACAGGAGGGGTCTATGCGCAGGCCAGAGGTGGACCTCAAGCAGATTTTCTAGTCGATGTTCAGTATGGCCTAACTACCTCCAAGAGCAAACTGGTCGGTAGCAATGATACGGGTAGCGCTTTGCGATATGGATTGGGCGGCTATGCTGGGAGCAATTCCAATCTGGCTTTTCTGCTTCATTTTGATCGGGATGTGACAAGCTTTCAACTCAATGAAAGCCAAGTGGATATGAACTGGCAAGATACGAGAATTCGTTATCATATGAGCTATTTCTATTTGGGAGCTGTCCTCTCACGATTAGAAATGAAAGCAGAAAAGGAGGCGGTGGAAATCGTCGATGCAGCCGGATCAGGCATGGGGTTTAATGCCGGTACCCTGTTCACTGTGGGGCGGAATGGCTCTATTTCTTTCGATATCCTCTCTGTAAGCGTGCCCAATATGAAAAATTCCGTCGACCAAACTCTGGCCATCAAATCGCGTTTGGATATCGATATAGGGGCCAGCATCGATTTAACGTCGAAACTTATTGATATGACCTTCGGCTATAAGACGCGTAATCTCACCATCGTTACCGATACAAGCTATCAGGATATTCTGACTTCGACCTATGTCGGTCTGCGGATGTCGCTCTATTTTTAGTCGAAATAAAAGGTGGAAGTTCCAGAGCTCTTCATCCATTGTCCAAGCCACAGCCACGATCAACTCAGCACGTCCAGATGTTCTAAGCTACCTGATGAATGAGGTGAGTGGAATCTAACAAAAAGAGGCGAGCGTCTAAACGTATCTCAAAACAAAAGGCGATGGGTTTAAGATCCCCACTCTGACGCTGAGTATCCAATAACTTGATCGCTATCGTGCTATTGCTATTGATCAAATAGGTGCGCACCGCGTCCATTCCCACGCCTCGACCAGAGGTTATCGACGCCTCATCTTTGGTGCTGAATCCAGCTTCGAAAATAAGATTCGCTAGGTCTTGGATGGCTGGCTCTGGGCTGTTGATAAGCCCTTGCTCTAAAGCCTTCTTATAGACACGCTGCAAGTTCAAACCATAGCCATCATCCTGAATACTGACCATCATATCGGACCCGTCCATCCACGTTTTAATTCGAATCTGACCCCGTCTTGGTTTACCAAGTGTCATGCGTACTTCGTTGGATTCGATGCCGTGATCGATTGAATTATTAAGCAAATGTACAAAAGTTCTTTCGGCGAGTATTTGCCCTTCACCTGTGAGCAGTATTTCATCATGCTCGAAGATGACCTGGGGTGCTGCTTTACCAAGGCTGTTGGCCGTGGCTGGTAAGCCTTGAA
>JBGSRE010000760.1:0-2845 GCA_041737755.1 Oligoflexus sp. | reverse complement strand
CGCGATCTCTATCGATCCATCACGCAAAAGATTTATAAACTGCCGGCCGACACGCGGATCTTTACCTGTCACGACTATCAACCGAAGTCGCGTTTTCTGCAGGAAATTCCGAAAGAATATTTGCAATTTTCGATGAAGGCAGAGGAGGCTTTGGATCCGAAACCTGCGGCTGTTTCGTCCAGCTATTCCTATGATTATGAGGACAACGAAGAGCCGATCCTACGCGGCAGCAAGGTCTATCACCCAACCTATGGTCCTGGTATCGTTGAAGGTTTTGATCAACATTTGGGACAAAACAAAGCCATTGTCCGATTTCGGGATTTTGGTTTTCGCAAAATTCGCCCCAGCCAACTGCAAAGCCGAAGCGAGCAGGAATAAGCCTCGTCGAGCGGGGGCCTATTTGCCCCCACACTCTTTATGATACAATAAGCACATTGAACTTACTGAGGTGGCTCATGGGAGTCCGTTTCATCTATTGCCTGACATTGATCGTGCTCATGGTTGGTACCTTGCGCGGTGAAGTCTCTATCATGGACTATTTCAAGCTTCGTAAGAGCCTGCATGTCCTAGAAGGCACCGTGGACAAGTTGCGAGCAGACAATCAGGAGCTGAGTGAAGAAATCCGCAAGATCAAAGGATCTCCGGCTTATGCACGGAAGGTGCTGCGCGACAAATATCATGTAACAGATGCGAACGAGAAGATCATCTTTTTCGCTGATTGACAGGAGGGCTTGGTATGCCGAGGATTTCGCTTGTTTTGGGGGCTGCCTGCCTCATGACTGCTTGTGGGAGCGCGAATTTTAATTCCATCTTCACCTCTGGGGAGCAAAAGGAAGCTCTGGATCAGCTGCTGATTTCTGCTCAATATGAGTTCGATCAAGGCAATAACGATGAGGCCTTGAAAATCACAGAAAAAGCGCTGAAGATCAATCCCTATGAAGAGAAGACACTGGTTCTGCGGGCCTATACCTATTTAAGCAAAGCGGGACTCGACGCCTTCGGTCTGTCGAAGAACCTCATCGAACAATCCGAAGATAAAACGACAACTACTACTACGACGACGACAACGGCAGCTTCCGGTGATGCAACAACAGACAACCTCGACTCTCTGTCGAGCCTGATCGGTCTTGGCGATTCAGATTTTGAATTGTTAGGAACCAAAGACGAAACTACCGGCACTAAAATCTACCTGCCCAAATCCCGGACTGAGGCGCGGGAAGCAGCCAGTGCCATTATTGAAAACATCGATCAGGCTGTGAATACTCTCTGTCCCATCATTCAAATCGGCGCTCCGAAGGATAGCACCAAAGATCCTCGGCACACTTGCGAGCTATCTCCTTACCCCATTCAAGGTCGCGCTCAATCTCACTTCGTCTGGGCTTTGGCCCATCTCGGTGAAGCCATCGCCTTTTATTCTGTTGTTCTTTATGATGATAAAGGAACGAATGCCAAGGGAGTTTCTGGTCCAAACATTCAAAGGGTATCCTCGTCACTGGATCAGACCAATGTCACTAAGTTCCTAACCGATCTCACGGCACTCTCCAATGCCATCAACAAAATCTTCCCCACAGCCGCAGCAGATGCTGCCGACTCTATGCTGAATGCCATGTTCAATGATTTGAAGGTGACCAGTTTGGCTTTTGCAGCCATGGGAGGAATACCGGAGTCCGTGACAAAATCCATCGATGATTCTATCACTAACTTGGAATCAAAGGTTTCCAAGGTTTCCACAACAACAGATACGGGAGCAACTTCGGATGCAGCCAAACAAAATGCTGCCATTCGCAATGCACTGACGACTACGGTTGCAGCCGATCTCAGTAAAAAAATTGCAGAGCTAGATTCCGGTCAAAAAACTCAGGCCTGTACACTCTTCAAATCGATCAATTCCGATCCAGCCAAGAAGCCTAGCGGCTGCCCATAAAAAAAAGCCGGGCAACCGGCTTTCTTTCTTACTAAATTTCGTCTTCGTCCCCAACACCACGGCCGGTCTTTTTCATCCGCTCCAGCTGCTCTTTGAACTTCACGCTGTGGCGGCACCAGGGGCGTACTTCGAGACGGCGCTTGGGAATGGCTTCGCCCGTTCCTTCGCAGTAGCCGTATTCACCATTCTTAATTTTATCAAGCGCATGATCAATTTCACCAAGCAGTTTCCGGTCACGATCCAGAAGCTTGAAAGTGAGATTTTGCTCGGTGGTGGCAGAAGCCAAATCCACTTCGTCGAGCATTTCATTCTTATCGAGTTCGATATTTCCAGCTTTTACAAGCTGAGCCGACTTCTCTAGGAGCTTAGCTCTCTCCTCGAGCAGCAAGGCACGAAAACGTTCGAGCTCGTCTCGAGAGAGGAATTCGTGATTGTCTAGTGGATCGTGAGTGGCCATTCACATCATTCCTTTTTCTGAGCGGTCAAAGTCGATTTCTTCTACCGAAGCCCAAACTCGATAACAAATACTAATTTCTTTGATTCAGGAATTCAAGACATTAGCACAAGTTCGGCGTCTCCGGGAAGAGCGAACCCTGATCTTTTTGCTCAAGATAACCCTTCAATTCATCAAGTATCGTCAATGCCTGAATTGGCGTGGTCTTAAGGATATTCGTACGTTCCAGCTTTTCAAGGATTCTTTGTAAAGCATTCCCATGAGTTCCTGACAGCAGCGATTTCTCTTCAAAAAAGCCGAACTCCAACGGCGGGAGTGCCATAGCTTTCGTGTCAGAGAGACGCTTTTTTAAGCCTTCCTTTTCATTCCAAAGGCCTGGCTCTTTCATCAGCTGCCGCGCTCTTGCAATAATACTCGCTGGAATTCCAGCTATTTTTGCCACATCAATACCGAAAGAACTGCCACTC
>JBGSRE010000755.1:0-3225 GCA_041737755.1 Oligoflexus sp. | reverse complement strand
GGATGGGGGTTCCGCTGGTATCTGCATAAATAAGTGACTGGGAGGATTCTGAGTCGACAGGGTTTTGCATGCAAAAAGGCTCATCAAAAGCAAAAGGGACCCCAGAACACGATGCTTAGTCACCAGTTTTTCTCCTATTGCATGGACATTAGAAGTATATATTTAAAAAAATAATTACGAGGATCACTGCACTTTTATCCATGGATCTGTTAGTGTGCTGTGCCCGTTCAGGGTATCATAGTGGGATGATCTGCACCATCAACTGACTGCCGGTGGCAACAATGCTAAAAGAAAACTATCGCAAAGCTTTGAGCTTCGGATTTCTGGCCTATGGAATCTATTCCGTTTTCATGATGAAAAGAGACTTTCAGCATACGACCCGTCTGACGGTTTTCCTCTTAGCATTGGTGCCAGTGTTTTTGATCCTGAATCTGGTCGGCAAGGTATCGACCCGGCATGAAGAAACGGGTAGAAGCTCGCCTCGTTTAAGAGCAGCCAATTGGTTCAGTCAATGGCTGACGCAAAACATGACCCAATATATTCTGATGTTTAGTTTGCCATTTTTCATCGTCAGCCAGCATTGGATCTATCTAGCAGTCACGATCATTCTTCTGGCAACTACACTCTGGGATGATTGGTGGAAAAGACTGCTTCCCATCACTCTCTATCGACAGATGCTCCGTCTTTGGAGTGTACTTTGTGCGGGGAGTTTTCTCTTTCCCTTTCTTTGGCCTAAGCATCTCTATGAATTTTATTTGGTGCTTGCCACTGCCGCGGCGCTTGCCCTTTTGCCTACCCGATTGGATCGAACTCATCTTTTGAGTTCCGCATTCTTGGAAGCTCTGGCCCTTATCAACCTGCTCCTGCTGCCGCCTGCCTATCGCTTTCCCATGCTTTCCGTGTGGGTCGATAGACCTCATTTCGCCACCAATGAAGATCAAAAGAATCTTGGCGTTAAGTCTCTGCCTTTGGAATGGACCGTCCAAGATTTTCAATCGACTCTCGCTGAAAACTCCAGCATATGCTGCGTGGCGCCTGTGGTAGCTCCTCCCGGAGTGCGTGAGCGTATTAGTCAGAAATGGACCCTAGATGGCGAATTGGTCGAACATCCACTGCTAAAAAGCTTCATTCAGGGCAGTGATAAACAAAGAGGCTTTCATTCTTTCTACTGTAAACATAATTTTCCTCCTATGACGGGTGATCATACGCTGCGTTGCCATGTAACTCTTCAAGACACTATTTTTTTAGGCGAAGCGAAACTTATCCTGCGGTAGAACTAAGTCACTTTCACCTAACTTCGCAAAGCCAAAGCCCCTCGATCAAAGCTACATTTCTGTCTTATAGCGGCTGTTTTTTCTTTGTGACTTGGTTTTGAGATGATTCTTAAGCACGAATCTGAGCATCTATGTCATAAAAACCAGTTCTCTAGCACTGGCCTATTGAAGATCTTGCAGAATTTGAGCAAAAGAATAACAGCCCGAAACATTGTTGCGTTATCGTATCGCTCGGGATCGAATCGCCCGTGAACTCCGCTTGTTCGACTCGTAACTGGAGCAGCAGGGAACACCGGCAAACGGTCCGAACTCGTGATTTAATAAAGGACGAAAACATGGACTTGAAGCAGTTAGAACGCGATATCCTGGCCATCGACGCCGCTGTCAGTAACGGCAAACCGGAGGTTGCGCGAGAGGGCGATCACATTATCAAAGAAGTGATCAAACTGCTCGATCGTGGCGAAATTCGCATCTGTCAGAGACTCAATGATGGTTGGCAGGTGAATGCCTGGATCAAATCGGCAATTTTGCTCTATTTTCGCATTATGGAAATGCAGCGTGTCGACTGTGGCCCTTTCGTTTACTACGATAAAATCCCTTTGAAACGCAATTATGACGAACTAAAAGTTCGCGTGGTCCCGCCCGCTACTGCACGCTATGGCAGTTTTATGGAGCCTGGTGTGGTGCTGATGCCATCTTATGTGAATATCGGTGCTTACGTGGGCCGCAACACCATGGTCGATACCTGGGCAACAGTCGGCTCCTGCGCTCAGGTCGGCGCCAATGTTCATCTTTCAGGCGGTGTGGGACTAGGCGGAGTCCTGGAACCTGCCAGCGCCAAGCCAGTGATCATCGGTGACGGAGCCTTCATTGGTTCCCGCTGCATCGTGGTCGAAGGGGTTGAAGTGGGAGAAGAAGCGGTCCTTGCTGCAAACGTAACCCTGACAGCCTCGACACCGATCATTGATATCCGAGATGGCGAAATGAAGGAGACTCGGGGTAAAATTCCTTCCAGAGCAGTTGTCGTTCCTGGCACCAAAGAAAAGGCGATCGGGAGCGGGAAAATTTTCACATCCTGCGCTTACATCATCGGCAATCGAAAAGCCTCGACTGACCTTAAAACGTCACTCACCGATGCTCTTCGGGAATTTGCGGTTTCGGTGTAGCGCTCCTGACAGGCCAGTCGGAGTTGAGCTCCACTGGCCTATGAAAGAGTCACTATGCCGCGGGTTACCTTTGTTCCAGCCCAAAAGTCCGCTGAAGTCGATGCCAACACCAAACTTCTGCTCTGTGGCCGCAAAGCTGGCGCCGACGTCCGCTTCGGCTGCGCATCCTGCCGCTGCGGAACCTGTGGGGTCAAAATTATCGCCGGCGTTGACCAAATTTCGGCCATGAAGCCGGACGAAGAAAAACTCCTGAAACGATTGAAACTTGCGACCGATGGCAGCGTTCGACTGGCCTGCCAAGCGCGAGCGATGGGGGACTGTGTCGTCGATTTAGACTTTCAGGACACCTATACGCTGGATAATGGCGGCCTGATCGATGAGGACGAGTAAACTTCCTCTTCGTGCCTTCTCTTGTGGGGCACGCTCTCGCTTCTTGCCTCATTGGATCAAACTACGCTAATCCTGAAAATCGGATCTCAGCCACGAGAACCCTCGATACACAAGGGAAGAGCCATGCCGTCTATTGAAAACACCAGGGTCAGTGAATTCCTCCATCTGCCATCACCGGCCCAGATGAAGACCAAAATACCTGCACCAGACTCCATTCTGGAACATGTTTCCAATTGGCGGGAAGAACTTCGTCTGCTGCTGAGTGGCAAGGATCGACGTTTGCTGCTCATCGTTGGTCCCTGCTCCATCCATGATGTCGGAGCTGGGTTAGAATATGCGCGAAAACTAGCCAAACTTCGGCAGGATGTGCAAAGCAAAATTGCGATCGTAATGCG
>JBGSRE010000726.1:0-9393 GCA_041737755.1 Oligoflexus sp. | reverse complement strand
TCAACGCTATTCGCAGCGAGAACTTCCAGCGCATTGGCTAGCGCAGGAGCAGATAGGGCATGGGTATCTGACCCAAGAAATAATGGCCCATCGATTCCTTGCATCTGGCGCTGAAGGCAAATAGCTTGTGTGATGGCAAGTATGTGCCATTCGTTAAATGAAGTATCCAATGCCGAGCCCCTGTGCCCCGAGGTCCCAAACTTAACGCGTTGCGACTGAATCTGCGGTTCAGGTTGATTCACAAAATAAGCTGTAATGAGCCTTGGAACGTCTATCAGCATGGCAGGCGTAGCTGGTTTTCCAGCAAGGGGACTTATTTTCATCGCCAACTCAAATTTCTTGTGGTTTGGCTCAGTTCCTCAGCGGGACTGATAAATTGTCACTGCTAGAGACTGTCGTGAGTTAAAAACTCGAGAGCGACGACAATGACCCTCTCTCATCTTCTGCAAGCCTGCTCATCTCAACTCACGTGCACTGTTCGTGCCATGGAAATTAAATCAAATTGGAGCGGCGATTGCAGGGCCAAGACTGAGCAATAAAGCGTCGCACAGTCAGTCTGCAGCAAGGAATGAGCTCAAACACATGAGGAGAACCACCAATGGATCGATCTTTCGTTCCGGCGCAGGAAAAGATATGGGTGGAAGGAGAGAACGTTGTATCGGAGGTCCACCTGATCCTCCGCCGAATGGCAGAATTTTCGACTCGCATACGCAGCGGAGATTGGAAAGGCTATTCGGGTAAGGTACTCCGCAATGTGGTGAATATAGGGATTGGTGGATCCGATCTCGGGCCGGTCATGGCCTATGAAGCGCTCCGATACTATAGCCAGAGAATCTGACGATGCGCTTCATATCCAATATAGATGGGACAGCTTTCGTAGAGGCAACAGCCGACTTAGATCCGGCTGAAACACTCTTTATCGTATCTTCAAAAACCTTTACGACTTTAGAGACGATGCGCAATGCGCATGCGGCTCGAAGCTGGATTCTTGCTTCACTTAAGGATACAGCAGCCATCGGCAAGCATTTTGCGGCTGTTTCAAGCAGGAGCGAAGCGGTGACAGAATTCGGCATCGACGCTTCGAACATGTTCGACTTCTGGGATTGGGTGGGGGGCCGCTATTCAATGGATTCTGCGATCGGCCTTTCGACGATGATTGCTATTGGTCCGGAACATTTTAGCTCTATGTTAAAAGGATTTCACGACGTCGATCAGCACTTTCGCACAGCACCTTTCAGGCAGAATATCCCAGTCATTATGGGGCTCTTGACCATCTGGTATACGAACTTCTTCGATGCGCATTCGATCGCTGTTCTCCCCTACGAGCAGTATCTGAAGCGTTTCCCTGCCTATCTGCAGCAGCTCACGATGGAAAGCAACGGCAAGAGCACGACATTTCAGGGGGCGCGTGTCAATTATCAAACCGGTCCCGTCTACTGGGGGGAGCCGGGAACGAACGGGCAGCATTCATTCTATCAGTTGCTTCACCAGGGGACGCGGCTTATTCCCTGCGATTTTATAGCGTTTAATCAGGCTCTCAATTCCTTGGGTGATCATCATGATCTGCTGATGGCTAACGTGTTTGCACAGACAGAGGCTCTTGCCTTCGGCAAATCAGAGGCCTTAGCTCTTGCCGAAGGAATCCCAGCATGGCTTGCACCGCATCGAAGCTTCGAAGGCAATCGGCCCACATCAACGCTTCTGATGGATCGGCTCACACCCCATGCCCTTGGTTCTCTCATCGCACTCTATGAACACGCAGTGTTCACCCAAGGCTTGATTTGGGATATTGATTCCTTCGATCAATGGGGGGTCGAGTTAGGCAAGGAGCTTGCGCAGCGGATCGTAGAGGAGCTCAAGGGTTCTGCCGCAGCCTCCTTCGATCATGATAGTTCGACGCGAGCCCTTCTACGGCGCTATAGGCTGGCGAGACAGACTGGTTCAGAAGACTATTGAGCTCGAACGGATAGCCTCTTCTTTGACTATTGGACGCTCTATCAATTGGAATGCATATTGCAGTCCCATTTCTTAACCCGAGCCAAAGGAAATCATGCAAAGATCGAAACCCAAAAGCAGAAAATCCAAGAACATGAGTCAGGCTGGCCGCCCATCATTCTTCACAATATCGGCGCCTCATCATGCTCGCTCAACTTACCTTTAGTACTGGAGTCTCAGTATGAGTCGTAAAGAGATCCACATCACAAAAAGAGACGACGGGCAATGGCAGGCGAAAAAGCCAGAGAACGAAAGGGCATCTGTGGTGTCCAAAACGAAATCAGAAGTTTTGGAGCGAGCCAGACAGATCGCCAGGAATGAAGGGCTGGAGCTCATACCCCACAATCAAGATGGCAAGATTTCAAATCCCAATAGCTATGGCAATGATCCCAATCCTCCCAAAGATAAAAAGCATTGATTTTGAGCTCCTTCACTATCAAAGGGGATTGTATGCGCCATACCAAAATTCTGGCCACCCTCGGTCCATCTACCGAAACAAGCCAGCACATCAAAGCGCTCATCGCCGCAGGAGTCGACGCTTTTCGCCTTAACTTTTCCCATGGAACCATGGAATGGCATGAAATGGTGTTCCATCGCATTCGACAAGCTGCGGATGAGATGGGCCAGGCAATTGCCATCGTGCAAGACTTGCAAGGGCCCAAAATACGCTTAGGTGAAATTGAAGGCAAAGGTATTACGCTTATTGCTGGAGCTACGACTATAATTACGAGTTGCCCCGTAGTCGGGACTACTGCTCGAATCCCAAGCTCTTTCACCAACCTTCCTTTAGAGGTCTCGCCAGGCAACAGGATTCTTATCGACGAGGGTCAAATTCAATTGACTGTTACTGAAGTCAAGGGCAAGGAAATCCACTGTTTAATAGATATTGGCGGGACTCTGACTTCAAGGAAAGGCATGCACGTTCCAGGCTTGCAATCTAAAATACCTTCACTTACAGACAAGGATAAAGAGGATGCAAGACTTGGTTTAGGCTTGGGATTTGACTATATAGCACTCTCTTTCGTCAGGCGTCCGGAAGATGTTCACTATCTGCGGGATTGGATGCATCAATTAGGCTATTCGGTGCCCATAATTTCAAAAATAGAAACTCATGAGGCCGTTGAACATCTGGAAGGCATAATTTCTGCGTCTGATGGTGTCATGGTCGCACGAGGCGATTTGGGAATAGAAACTACCTTAGAACTGATTCCCTACTATCAAAAAAAGATCATTCAATTGGCCAATAGCGCAGGAAAGATCGTTATTACAGCCACCCAAATGCTGGAGTCCATGATCAGCAACATCTCTCCTACACGGGCAGAAATTACCGACATTGCGAACAGCATTCTCGATGGCACTGATGCAATGATGCTTTCGGGAGAAACTGCGATCGGCCAATACCCCATCGAAACGGTAAAACAAATGGCGACCATTGCGGCTACTACCGAAAAAAAGCTTTATCCATTTGACTCTCCCCTACGCACTGATCCTACAGATGTTCACCAAGATTTAGCCTCGAGTATGGCCCACTTGATTGGCCAAGCATCACGGGATCTCATGCCAAAAGCAATAGCAGTATTTACTTGTACTGGCAGCACTGCGATCTTGATGTCTGGAGAACGCAGTTTAGCCCCCGTCTTTGCCTTTACTCCTAGGGAAACAAGCTACAATAGACTTTCTTTAGTCTGGGGAGTGTTTCCCAGGAAAATCCCCATACTCCAAATTCCGTCGAAAACTGTCACGGAGATGACGCGACAACTCCTAGAAAGCAATACTGTCGAGAGCGACGATTGGATACTCTTTCTTTTCGGGTCGAACGCCTCACTCGGCTATAGCAACTCAATTCGAATTGCCCGAGCGGGGACTGTGATTGAAGAGGATGGATTCCTGCGCAATCAAATCCAAAGTGCAGAGCCAGGTCTTTCTATATCTCAGAATCAGATAGTTCCAGACTTGAGGGACAGAGGCGATAGCTGAGCCCATAATCTTGTGAGAGACCCCGAGGCCTGAGCTCATGTCCAAGATAAGTACTTCACGGGATGTAGGATTTTTCAGACAGGCCTGATGGCGCTCAGACAAAAGCGACCGCTTCTCGGCGGACGCTCATTTTCCAACAAGTTGTCTCAGGCACAACTACCAAGCCGCATGGAAAAACGCGGGCTCATCTTCACTAAGAGGCTTGTGGATCGCCTTTTGCATTCTTAAGGACAAACACATTGCGGCCCTTAGTGCGGAATGTCTGCGTGTTTTTTACCAAATACACTTCAACCTATCGCAGAATTGTCAAGCTCGAGTTATGTATCTGTCACATAATATGTAAAGGGCAAACTCATGATCAGTGTGAAACAAAAAAGTGAATGCATCACAAGCACGTCGCTCGCTGAACTTTCCTCGGCTCAAAAGGCGCCTTGTTTGTCACTCTATCAACCGACCCATCGGCGCCATCCTTACAATCAAGAGGATGCGATCCGGTTTCGCAATCTCATCAAGAAAATGAAGACCTCACTTTGCGAAAAGTATCAAACCGTAGATGTCCAAACCTTTTTAGAACCATTTGAAAAGCTCGCGGGCGACACCGAATTCTGGAACCACACTTTGGACGGCTTAGCGGTCCTAAGCTGTCCAAATGTGTTTCGCATATTTACCTTTGATCAAGACGTTCCTGAATTGGCTATCGTCGCCGACACTTTTCATACCAAACCACTCTTGCGCTTTCTCCAATCCGTCGACCGCTATCAAGTCCTCGGACTAAGTCGCGATAAGACCACCTTGTTCGAGGGCAACCGCCACGGCCTAAGGCAGGTAGATCTCGTAGCAGAAGTTCCAAGAACAATTGAGGATGCCCTTGGCAAAGAGCTTTCAGAGCCTCATCAAACTGTTGCATCCTACGGCGGAGTCGGAGGGTCGAGTTCGCCCATGCATCATAGCCAGGGCGGGAAACCTGACGAGCTTGATGCTGATACCGAAAGATTCTTCCGTGCAGTCGATAGGGGCATTCTGGAACACTATTCCAGCCAGTCCAAACTTCCATTGATTCTAGCGGCTCTTCCAGAGCATCATCATCTATTCCAACAGCTGAGTCATAACCCATTTCTAGTCGCGCAGGGCGTCAAGTTTAATCCTGACTCCATTTCAGAAGAAGAACTCCGGCTCCATGCCTGGGAAGTTTTCGAGCCAGGCTATCAGGCGCGCTTGAGTTCTTTTGGTAAGGAGTTCGAACAAGCGCGAACCAAGGGAGTTGGGAGTGACGATCTTGAACAGATTGCCCAAGCCGCCATGTCTGGACGGGTCTCGACTTTGATCATCGATGCTGATAAGCGGATGGCCGGTCGACTCAATGCAGATACAGGGCAGATCTTCTTTGGAAAGCTATCTGATCCTGAAAGCGATGATCTGCTTGACGATCTCGGTGAGTTGGTCACAAAAAAGGGCGGCCAAGTCCTCGTTATACCCACTGAAATGATGAAGACACGAACTGGAGTCGCAGCAACCTATCGCTACTAAGCTGGCAAATTATGGAGGAGAATATATGCAAATCCAAATTAATACCGACAATACTATTGCAGGATCTGAAGGTTTCACCAAGAAAATTGACGAATTAGTGAAATCTGAATTGAGGCGCTTTAGCAATCATATTTCGAGAGTGGAGGTTCACCTTAGCGACGAGAATGGAGAAAAACACGGTCAGAATGATAAACGCTGCATGATAGAGGCGCGTCTGAACGGTCGCCAACCCACGGCTGTATCGCATGAGGGCGAGTCATTGGACCAAGCAGTCGATGGCGCAATCGAAAAATTAAAGCGATCAATCGAAAGCACGTTGGGTCGCCTGGCGACTCGCGAGGGCACAGATAAGTGGCTATCAGAACCCGAGGGAATGTCTGGAGATGAGTCGAACGAGGCAGAATTAACCAAGCTAAACTAAGCCACCCTTGGTTCAATTGTAAGCCATCCATTCTCGGCTGCGGACAGACGTCCAACCTAGGCTCTATTCTGCCATCATCACAGAATGGAGAAAAATCCTAGGACCAAAGACTTACCGAATGAGTTAGAAGAGCCGGGAAATGCTGGATGACATGGAAGCGGCGGGTTTGAGCGTGGCATCGGCAACCTTTGAATTGGTCGGGATGCCCCCTCTCAAGTTGGACGAGAGATCCTTCAGATTCGGTGCAGCCAGGTCTTTGCATCCCGATCCAAACTAATCTTGAGTTTGGGTATGCTCCAGACGGCTTCCGAAAAGCGTCAGCGTGATGATGGCAATCCCAATAATCAGCAAAAAATTGATGGCGAACAGCGAGAAACCTCCTAAGGCCTTGGGTATATCTCCCGCCATTAGGCTCAAGGTTCCAGCTCCGGCGGCGGGCACCAATGCAACAGCTGAAACCACGCCGACCATGGTGTCTATCTTTTTTTGTGCCATAGCCAGAGTACCCGAAATTCCAGCGGCAAGTGCGACGATAACGCTGAAGATCCCGGGTCGGACCCTTTCATCGAGCAAGGTTTTAAAAGTGTCGCTTTTCAATTCCATTATCACCCCAAATTTCAGGAGGGTCCAGGCGGTGACATAGGTGCAGAGCACAGCCAGGCAGAGACCGATTGTGACTGTGCAGAAACCTCGCAGTGCCATGCGCCACTGGCCGCCGACCAGTCCAAACGCAACCAATTGCAGGGGTGCCATAACCGGTGCAATCACCATCGCCCCCAAAAGGACGGGAACGGAGTTGGTGAGAAGGGCCACGCTGCTCAACGCCCCCGAACTTGCCATAAACACCAGGAACGTGGGGGTCATGCGGGCGGTCTCAGCGACATCGAAGATGATCTCATTTTGAATATTCCGATTCGAACTCACAGCGGCTCCTACTTGGATTTTGGGCAATGCCAAGAATGGGAATGCATATTGCATTCCCATTCTCAACTTGCATTAAAGGTGATCCCCCCATGAACGATATTCAAGAGCAGATGATCCAGCAGCGCGAGCGAGATTGGCCGCGTTCCATTCTTCTGATTATCGGGAGTCTTATGATCCTTGCTGCTTATGGTTTGTATCACTCAATGAAATCCAGGGCGGACATGGTCCCCTATGTGAATACAATTTCCAACCTCAATCAGCCCTCGTTGATCCGGTCGACGGAAACTCTGGTTGATTTGCTCGAAAGCTCGCAAATTGATGGCTCCACCGTCTTGCTCAATCCCGTTCGAGTCGATTCTCTAATCGGTGACTATACGTTTTCCATTGATTTGGGAAAAAATAAAACCCTGCCGGTCGTCCTGATGGGCGAGATAACGGGTCGACAGCCGGAAACCAACGTTGAGGTCAATGCGGGAGATAGTGTGCGTATTTTCGGATTCATCTTACCTTTGGATGATATGCGGCTGTTGACTCGAGCTGAATTTTTAAATGAAGCAGATAAGAGAATGCTGCTGAACCATTCGCATTATATCTCTGCCATTCGAGTTGTTGTCCTCAAGCCCTAACTGATCCATAAGGACGACGGAAGAGACTATGAGCCTAAAACTCGCTTTCCGAGGTGGGCCTGCCTGGCTAAGACGGAGCTATCTTGCTGTCAACAGCCTGGTAAAAGACGTCGATCAATCCAATCTTTTGGTGCATGCCGGAAGCATGGCTTACATGACTTTAGGTTCGATCGTTCCCTTGCTGGCATTGATTTTTGCGATTGCAGCCGCCTTTCAACCCTTGGCAGCTCCGCATGCTACTTGGTTTGTTCAGTTTCGAAGCTTCATTCTTGAAAATCTAGCACCACGATCGGGTCAGAAGATGATTCAGTTTCTGGAGCAGTTCCTTGCCAACCTTGATGTGGCCAAGATTGGCTTCACGGGACTTTTAACCCTCCTGCTGGTCATCGTCATATTGCTGCGTAATATCGAACTGGCACTTAATAAAGTCTGGCACGTGTCGCAGACCCGATCCGTTCTTAAGCGATTGCTGTTCTTCGTACTGACCATTGCGCTGGGAGCCCTCTGCATTTCTGTGGCCGTCTCGGCTTTTTCCGAAATGCATCTCTGGAACAGTATAAAGTTGACCCAGGAAAATCTTCATCAGAATGGCGGCAGTGCGCTGTCGATCTCGGTGAATTTGATGGCGACATTTGTTTTCTTCTCGGTCTTGCAGAAAATTGGCCCTAACTGCCGGGTTTCGATCAAGGCAGCTTTGATTGGTGGTCTGGTGGCGACGGTCATGATCCGTCTTGCCTCGTTTGGCTTCTCCATCTATACGGCCAACAGCAACTGGCATCAGAATATTTATGAGGCACTTGCAGTCGTTCCGCTGTTTTTGGTATGGCTCTACCTTGTTTGGTTTGTAGTTATTTTCTCTGCGATTGTTGCCTCGCGTGTTGATCATGGTTTTCACGATAATCCAGAATTGCAGGCTTTCGGAGAGAATATTCTCTTGAAAGATACTGGGATTCGAGCCCTGCTTCCAGCTCTCTGCTTGCTTGAAGTGGACAAATATTTTCTCAAGGAAATGGCTCAAGAAGTCCGGGGAAGAAACTTGAGTCTGGAGCTCGGTCTACCGCCCGAATGGATTCGGGTCAGTTTGCTGGAAGCCGAGAAGCAGGGCTTGCTGCTGATCAAGCGCCAGGCTTCAAATTCTGCAGTTCATGACCAGGAAACGGATCTGCTGGAAGCCCTGGTGTTTCCGATCATGCCGCCGGATAGGATGTCAGTAAAGGACTTCCTAAGAAAGGCTCAGTGGGATGTGAGTCACTGATACGAAACGTCAGCGCGTTTTGGAAAGTTCAAATTGTGTTCTTTCAATGTTTGCGATTAGAAAAATGGGGAAATTCCGTGAAAAAATCAAATTCGTCAGATTCAGAAAAGAAAGGGAAATCGCGGCCAAGCGGCAAAGACGCGTCCCTTGCTGCAGAGGATGCATCGGAGACGCATAAATTGACTCCGAAAATGGAACCAAAACCCAAGGTATTGAATCGTTGGACCAACGAAGGAGGAAAGCCTGAAAAGGATAAGCTTAAGGAAGAAAAAGAAGCTAGTCAGAATTGACAGTAAACGGATTAATTTTTTTGGAGCTATTTATCGACCTGGACCGTAATACTCCAGCCATACCATAGGACGCGCCAGCGTCTGAGGCTTGGCTGGTGATATAAGGGCCACTGCTATCTCCCAGATCGGAGATAATCTTCAAAATAGGTGCCGGTCTATTCCCGGCTGTCACCCGTAAAGGCGGCATTTCTGCCGTAGATTCTCTTCGTCAATGTTAGCCGGTGGTTTTTAGAGAAAGCACTGTCCCTACCCATCAGGACTGTTTAGCCGTCTCTCGCAGAGCCTGAGACTAGAGAAGTATGCCAAGGTGCCTATGTCATTCACCAGTAACGTAGCCCTGTCGCCAGGACTGAGACTAATCAATCAAGAGCTTGGAAA
>JBGSRE010000604.1:0-4596 GCA_041737755.1 Oligoflexus sp. | reverse complement strand
CAGGATCAAGTTGCTGGCATCAAATTCGGCGGAAAGGAGCAGCTGATCGGCCCATCGATTGGCTTGTTCACGATCTTTCATCGCTTGTATGACATGCATAGTGGATGACGGTGAACATGTCCGACGATCTGCGCGAGGATATCGGCCATAACCTTGGGCTCATTCAGACTGGTCTCTCACCGGAAGACTTCAAGCCAATGCCATCTGTCGGCGCTGGTGTATACGAGATACGAGCAAAGGCAGACGACAACATAGCTCGCTGCTTCTACGTGACAAAGATTGGTGATGTCGTCGCAGTTCTTCACTGCTTCGTAAAGAAAACTCAGAAGACCTCAGCGCGTGACATCGAGATCGGAAAGAAACGCTACAGTGAATTGATAAAGGAATTCCGATGAAGTACGAAATCACTGAGGGAGATGTCTTTGACGCCATCTTCCCTCCCGAAAAAGCCCCAATTGTTAAAATGAGATCAGCGCTTCTGACGATGATTAAGGATTACGCAACAGAAAAAAATCTGACGCAACACCAGCTTTCGAAACTTCTCGACGTGCCTCAATCGCGTGTGAGCGATCTCATGCGAGGCAAGCTGTCAAAGTTCAACTTGGAAATGCTCCTGACTTTCGTTTTCCGTCTTGGTTTAAACGTCGAACTTACAAAAGTTGCTTAGTGCGTGTGTGCATAGCATAGACTCTGCCTTCTTCAAATAAATTGATGGGTATGCCTGGTGGATTGTGCCAATATAATCGGAATATCCATTCATAGCTGATAGCGGTGATGGCTTTTGGAATTCCTACAGACTTAAGGCGTCTTGGTATATTTCTGCATAAAACTTTGAAAGCCAGCTCGCTCTTTCATTCGACTCATGTATTCCACGAGTCCACGGTCGATGGGTGAATCCATGCTCGCAGCCCAGGTTAGAATCGATGTCATGAAGATGTCCACGACTTGGAAGGAGTCACCCAGCACGAAAGCTCGGCTCTGCATATGAGCCGCAAACACCTGGCACGAAGACGCAAAGGCCTGCATTGCCTGGGGGATAATCGCTGGCACTCGCTCCGCCTCGGGTAAAAGAAGCCTATTGCGAGTCACCAACCAAAGATGAGCTTCCATCTCGGTCATCGCAAAATACATCCACTGATCATGCGTGCCGCGCGCCTTGCTACCTGCAGTTGGAATCAAAGCCTTCTCAGGATGTTGATCAGCAAGCCAGGTGCAGATCGCTGCCGATTCCGCCAGAGTATAATCGCCCTGAGCAATACTCGGCACTTTGCCGAAGGGATTAATCCGCCAGTAATCAGGCCGCAGATGCTCACCTTTGTGAGGATCAACCGGATGCAGCTCGGAAGGAACACCCATTTCCTCTAGCAACCAAAGAACTCGCATGGCTCTCGTTCGCGGCGTTCCATAAACTTTAATCAAGACAATCCTCCTGGTTTTGCGTGAATGGTTTAAGAGGGTCTCTTTTCGTTTTTGAGCTGGGAGTTGTTCAGCTTCTCAAGGTCAAAAACCAAATCTAGCAGAACTTTATCCAAATGCTGCCATTGGTCTTGATCCAGACTGACAAACAGAGCTAGGAGTGCAGTTCGCCAACGATCCCGGCCGTCTTGCCGAAACTTTCGATATTCTAGATCACTCCACCCGCCTTCGGATCCGGAAGAAGCCTTGATAGCGGCGGTCAGCTCAGCGAGATCCTGTTTTTTAAAGACAGTCAGCCAATAATCACGGGACCGACGTCGCTGCTTCAGCTGTTCGCTGAGCACCGCTCGATTCCAACCGAGCTTTTCCACCAGCAGCTGTTTCTGAGGCTTGTGGAGTTTGCCCACCCAGAATTTAAGACCGCTGGTCGCTTCATCTACATAGTCAGCAAATTCTTCAGGAAATTCGCTCTCACTCCGTTCCAAAAGGCGGACCAGATTCCGATCGCCTTTGGCTAGTTTCGCCTCCAGATGCTGCATCTGATCCGCATCCATCTGCTTGAAAAGATGTCCCAAAGGGGGCGCCATACGTTCGGTGAGCTCCTGACGCCATACCCCCACTTGGCCAGTCCAGCGATCGTAGGACTCGGCTTCGATCTTACGAGTCTCGGCGGTGGCCTGGATGTCTCGGAGGAGACTGATGATCAGTGGCAGTCTTTCCGCTTTAAGCCAGGTGACTGTTTCATGGACCGGGATTTTGATCTGCTTTTCCTGGGCTGTCGTTAAATCAAAATAGCTGTCGAGCTGGTAGACCACCAGCCAGTCTAGATTATTAAAGATCAACTTTTTATAGACGCAACTGCCGGCTAGCAGCATAAGCAGGGAGCCTGCTGCGATCACTCGAAGACGAAGAATCGACTTCACTTGAGACTCCAAACGCTGAATGGTAAAGGGATTGCCACGACTTGCCAGCACTTAAGGCCAATTATATGGGAAACCATAGGCGTCGGCGACCCTTTTTCGTGCGGCAACCATCGCCCCAATGGACGAAGGGGCGGTGTTTCGACCTTATAAAAACCAAAAGCACGAAGATTTAAAGCGTCAGCGTCAGCGTTGGTAGCCAGAGGATTGGTGCAGGTGCCCTGTCCTTGGCCTTTAAGCGCACCAGATAATTCGTCGAGATAACGATCACATCCCACCAGGCATGAATAAAGATGCCTTCACTCAGGGTCCAATCCCTTTTTTGCTGCAACCAACCAAAATAATAGCCCATACCCAACTGAGGAAAAGGGCGATCATTGGTGCCGAGATGGGCCAAACTAAAAACAGTGGCTTGGGTGAGGTTCGACCAGAATGGCGAATTCCATGATTCGTAGAGGACGGGTTGCAAATAGCCGCGAAACGCAGCCTCTTCGGATACACCCGCGTTATAAGAAAAGACCTGAGCGTAGGCAGCATCACTCCTCGAGAAGGGATCCCGCTCGTAGCGATCGGGAAAATACTGACTGCCCAGAGCTCCAAGGCCAGCGGCGATCACCAGCGGAATCCAGGTCGTTTGGCGTTGCAGAAAAGAAAATTGAAAAGGCGCTTTGAGCAGATCGATCGGTGTTTCTTCGT
Source organism: Oligoflexus sp. (assembly GCA_041737755.1). Lineage (GTDB taxonomy): Bacteria > Bdellovibrionota_B > Oligoflexia > Oligoflexales > Oligoflexaceae > Oligoflexus. The sequence goes on along the minus strand of JBGSRE010000604.1, from coordinate 1,564 downwards.
GCTTTAAGAAAGCATAGCGGCCCTCTGCCCTTTGGGTTTCCACACTGGTCCGAAAGGAATGCCAGGCGCTCATAAATCCAACAGCTGTTCCATATTGAGAAGCCAGGGCCGCTTGCCGGGGAAGTTCTTCATGAGTGCGATAGTCCGTTCGCTGCTCTTCGCTCCAGTTTTGCCATTGCATCTCAGCTTCGGCTTTCTGCAATCGATTCGATCGATCGATCGACCACAGTCCAGCACCCAACCAAACCGTCGAATAGGCGAGGCCTGTGGCATCATGTCCCGCCAGATACTGATCGAATCCTGGCAGCAAGAACGACAGCATCGGTCGCCAATAGACGCTTCGTGGGCCTTCCCCACCGCGGTCGGGTGTGAACCAGCTAGCTGCTAAGGCATTGCCTTGCTCGAAGGCGAGGGCGTTTTCTTGGGGTTGGTGAATGGCATCTTCTGCCTGCAGGCTGGCAAGCGAGCCGAGGAGCAGGATCAGCATCAAGAAGAATTTCATGTCATTCACCAGCCTTAAAGTTAAACAGGGATAGACGCATATTCCCGAAAGGAAGCCGGAAAGGCAAGCGGAAGCGGTGCCTTCCGCGACTCGATAAGGGGGCTTGCCAAAGCCTCCAGGAGAGGATCCAGAAGCAGCAGCAAATCCCTGAGACGCTAAGAAAGAAAATAACTGCAAGCGCTTCCTCCATTGACTTCTGCCGACCAATTCATAATCTAGGAACATTCAGGAATGAACCTTATGGAAGGAGACTCACCATCGGCGCTCAATGGAAACACTCAATCCGCCAGGAGATGGCCGCGAAACGAGGCCTAGCCTTCGGCAAATTAGTCAAAGAAATCACGGTCGCAGCCCGCTTGGGCGATCCTCTTCCGGAACATAATGCTCGCCTGCGTGCCGCCATAGAAGCGGCCCGCAAGTTGTCGTGCCCACGTGAAACGATTGAACGAGCCATTAAAAAAGGCGCGGGTCTGCTCGACGAGACCGTCAACTACGAAACGATCGTCTACGAAGGCTTCGCTCCGCATAAAGTGCCGGTCATCGTCGAATGCCTGACCGAAAATAAAAACCGCACGGCATCGGAAATTCGAATCCTCTTCCGCAAAGGACAACTCGGCTCCATTGGATCGGTGGCCTGGATGTTTGATCGCGTTGGCGTGATCGAAGCGACCCATCCGAATAAAAGCATCGATCCTGAGTCTTCTGCCATTGAAGCGGGAGCCCAGGATGTGGAAGCTTTGGAAGCCAACGAAGTAGGCGAAAATCAAGCCGGTGGTCGATTCTATACCGATCCCACCGATCTGGATCTGGTCAATAAAAAGCTCGCTGAAGAAGGCTGGATCATGAGCAAGTCTGAATTGGCATATCGCTCCAAAAGCGAAGTGGAACTGAATGCCGAACAATTTAAAGAAGTATCCGATTTCCTCGGCGCTATTGACGACAATGATGACGTTCACCGGGTTTATGCTGGTTTGAAAGGTTGATCCTTAAAAAAGCCAAGCTATAAACATCCAGATTGAAAAATTGGGTTCAATCGTGAACTGGTACTTTTGAGTCCGCCGT
>JBGSRE010000591.1:0-5535 GCA_041737755.1 Oligoflexus sp. | reverse complement strand
GCGAAGCCATTCTCTAAAGCTGCTTTGCAGACTCTCAAGACCGCTTTGCGAGTGGCTCGGGAGAAGCGCTTTTTCCATTGGGATTTGGAGTTTGCTGCCGTATTCGCAGAAGCTACGCGATTAGGATTTGATGCCTGTATTTCCAATCCACCCTGGAAGGTCGTTGGGGTTAAAGATAAGGAAGTCTATCCTGCTTTTGATCCGCTGTATCTCGATACTAAGCCCTCCCATAAAAAAGAACGCTTGAAGAAACTGAACAAGCATCAGCCTGAGGCAACGGTTGCCTGGTATGAACAGTCACTGGCGACGAGTCGCATGACGGAGCATTGGCGCAAGGGATTGTTATCAGAGATTCCGCCCGAGGGCAAAGTGGATCTGGCTGCACTCTTTGTTTTACGCTCTGAGCGATTGGTTAGGCAAAAAAAAGGTCGGATAGGTTTGGTGGTGTCGCGACCATCGCTGTTTGTGAATAAGGCCTGCAAGAATGTTAGAGAGAGATTTTTTTCTAATTGGGGATTGGAAGAATCTGTTTCATTTAAAAATACATTGAAGATTTTTGAAATACATCAGCAGTTTGAATTCGCTCTTCTCGTAGGCAGCACTGGGGGAGCTTCAAAAACACCCCGATTTGTGCATGCCTTGGTCGATCCTAATAACCTGGATGTCGTATCGCGAAACATCGAAGTTAAGGATGTCAGCAAAGTCGGGTCTGGACCCAAACCGATCGAGCTGAATCTGAAGATGATCAAGAGTTATTTTTCCAAGGATAACCTGTCGATCCCTGGGATTACGGATCCACGGCAGCTCGAGATAGCCGAGGCTTTGCATCGGGCTTCGGGGCCTGTGACTTATTTGGATCAGATTGAAGGGTTGGTGGTCCAACAGGGGATAAATCAGACCACTGGTCCTAGAAATGGACTCTCGCAGTACACGGATAGAATCCCAGCTCATGAACTGCCTAAGTGGGAGGATGTGCTGAAGGGAAAGGTTGGAAAGTGGGTGCCGCTTTATCGGGGACGATACATAAATTTGTTCGACCCTTGCTATAGTTTCGAAGATGAAGATAAAGGATTTTATCAATATTGCAAATCATCCTATCTCGACGAGACTAATTTTGACGTTTCGAAACCATTTCTATCTTGGCGTGTAATTTCTCGATCGACTGATCAAAGAACAATGATCAGTACTGTTTTGCCGCAAGGATTTTATTGTGACTACAGGCTTTTTTCACTTCAAATAGAAAACGACAAACAATTGTTTGTTCTCAATTCAATTTTCGGGTCAACAGCCATCGATTTTCTAGTTCGTATGGTAGCATCCAGTAGCGTCGATCTTGGATTGGTAAAGTCACTGCCAATCCCAAACTACGAATCTGATTATATACGAGAAGCTGCTTCGCTTGCAGAACAATTGCATGGATTGGCTGTTAAGCAAAAGGCAGACCTAGATTACAGAAAGTTGCTAACTGAAGCAAAAATAGACGCGTTGGTATGGATGCATTTCTTGTCCGGAGCAGAACTCAAAACGCAAGGTATTCATGAAATCGTTTCGTGGGTGGTAAAAAGTTGTTTCAAAGGACTTCTAAAGAATCGCCCAGAATATGTAGAAGCACTTTATGAAAATATCGAAAATCTTTCAAAGTCGAATAAATATAAGATTTATCTTTCAAATCAACTTTTCAACGCGAGCGATCGAGTGGTTCGATTGGCTAAGTGAGTGCGTCAAAAGATTAAATATAAAAGGATGATGAGGCATGATTCTAGCAGATTCAGAAGTAGAAAAATTGATGGATGATGAAAAAATAATTATTGATCCCAGACCCAACCCTAAACAATGGCAAGGCATGACTGTTGATTTTTCGTTGGGAGATAAGTTCTACGGAATCGACGATGCAGGAGGAGGTGGCGCAGGTATTTATATCGATTTGCGACGCTACAACGTAGCAAAGTTTGCAGACGAATTTTGGCTAGATCTACGCGTCGATGAAAGTGGATGCTATATGCTCAAACCAAGAGAGTTTATTTTAGTCTATACAAAAGAAAAGTTAGCAATCAGTCCAGAGTCAAACATTTGTGCTTTTGTGCAGGGCAAAAGTTCACTAGCGAGAATCGGTCTTGGTGTTCATATAACGGCGCCAACAATTCATCCAGGATTTGGATGGGATGACCTTAATGGACCGATGCCTATAATGTTAGAAATTTATAACTATAGTCTCAATCCGATACTACTTCCGCCCGGAAGAGATGTGTGTCAAATCATTTTTCATAGAATCGAGGGTAGAATGGAGAATTTGAAAGTTAGAGGACTGGGAAAGAAACAACCTCGATCTGCATAGAATCAGACGCTATTTAATAGTTATCAGGATCCAAAATAATGAATCGATTTCACATTTTCCGCCAACTTAAAAATGACATGACCGGCTACGTTAGCTCGAAACACCGATTTTTTGAGCGTGGCCATAACAGAGATATTATATATTTGACTCTTTATAAGAAAATGCGTATCGAGCAAAATACTCAATTAAACTTTCTAATTCATCCACTGGGAAATCGTGGGAAAGTCGCGCACATCCTCAGTTCAGGGCTCAAATTGAACAGAAATATAAATAATGACGATCAAATCTTAAAACTTCGTGGACGATACATTTTTGGGGGGTTCGCAAATGACGACTAAAAATTCAGGCGGTAGTGCAGAAGCAAAGCCATTTTTCGAAGACAAAGTCAGCCTTCCATTTAATGAAGTCACAGATGTCGAAGTTATTAATCAGGCAGCGTTCGAAAAAATCAAAAGTGAAATCCAGATAGTCAACACCCTTTCTTCCCATGTGAGCCGGGGCGTTCTAATATTGGGAGAGGCTGGATCTGGAAAAACCCACCTTCTGGCCAGGGTCTACCAAAGACTAGCCAATCGAAATTACCTTCTGTTCGTTTCGAATCCAAGTAACCCGGAAGGAGTATTCTCTTTCATCTGGCATGAAATCGTCAGGAGCCTCAAGCAAAAGACTCCAGGAAGTCAACGCACCCAGGGCGAGGATCTCCTGCGATTGGCTTTCGGTCAACTATTGCGCAAGTCTTTTGAGACGAGCGGTTCTTTGCCCCTTCCTCAAATTTGGCTGAACAGAATAGGCGCAATCGAAGAAAACCAAGGATTGGGAAACGACATCGATCCCGTTCGTAACCGAATCAAACAGGTTTGGTCAGAGCTTTTTGATGGCGACCAGACGCATAGTAGTCTTCTTCTAGGTCTCTTCAATTACTTGGTCTACCGGGATCAAAATAGCCGCACTGAAACCCTGCTTTGGCTGACAAATTACGACTCTGATGGGTCGTCTCACAACTCACTTATGCAGCCTTGGACCAAACTTGATGAGGACACATCGGGATTGGACTACTGCGCTCGACGAGAAAATTGGGCACTCAAGGCAATTCGCGTCATCACCACTCTCGCTAATTATTCGGGAAGGACGATCATTCTCGCATTCGATCAGTTGGAGGCAATGAATGAGAATCGCGAATTGACTCGAAAATGGGGTGAAGCCGTCAAGCAAATCATGGATGAATGTCACAATATCGTTGTTGTTACATGCATATTTCCGAGTCTCTGGAACGGCTGGTTTAGGCGAAAAGATGAATATGGATCGACTCCACTTGATGATGCTGCTGCTGATCGAATAGGTGCGAGTCAAGTCGAACTTCAAGCCGTTGATTTCGATGTAGCGAAGTCTATCATTTGGTCAAGAATCCAGCGCATGGACGATCTTAGATATAAAAATGATCCAGCCTTGCTCTTTTCCGAAGCTGAGATTCGCGAATTGGTCTTAAAAATAAGAGACCGCCCCGTTATTCGGTCGCTACTTAAACGAGCTCATGAAGCGTACCTTGCTAAATTTGAGTCGGTAAAAGAAGATGTTTACAGTGAAGATTTGTCATTGGCATTACTTGAAGAAAAACATAAAGAGCTTTCTGTAGAGCCGGATTTTCCGGAAGCAGACGAGCATCTCATTAAGAGGCTGGAACAGCTCATTCGAGTGCTCTATGAATGCAACGACAAAAATGCCATGATTAAAGTAATGCCTGAGCAGAGATTTAATGGGAAAGTTTTTGTCCCAAATCTCGTTCTATCAATTGAATCAAATAGTCAAAGGAAAGAGTTGATAATTGGTATATGTAACAGGACCGGTCAATCACTTACAGCAAGAATGAAAAATTGGAACAGCTTTCGCTCTAAAGCGAAGGAAGCCCAAGCTGTTCAAATCCTGCGATACCAAAACACCCCTTCGCCAACGCAGGGAACCATGGGTGACAAGATGCTCCAGGAATTGAAGACCGGGCGCTCATTAATTGCCTATAGCCGCAAAATGATGGAATCGTTCTATGGATTCAATAGACTCTATCAAAGTATTCTTGAAAAGGAACTGGAAGTTGGCCAGAAGGTTCTTGATGTGGGCGATCTCAGACGATACTTTTTTGGTCGTTACCATACGGTATGTAGTGACTTGCTTAAGATTGAACCGAAGTTTTTTGAATATCCCAGTAATGTCGAAAAAAAATCTACTTCAAAGCTTCCGCCTTCGGGAAACAGCGACCAAATCCAAAGCAAGCAGTCGCCCAGTATGAAAGTAGTCGATCAAAAGGATCCATCCGATTCCAAGCCTGCTTCAATCGATATCAATCACTCTTCAACTCCTCCAGATTTTTCAGCAAGTCAGGATGAAATCGCTGATGTCACGAACACATTATTCGCTTGTATACGCGAATATAATGTTCAAATAAATCTTGAAAAATTCAATCCCCAGTTGGATGTCTTTGCAGCACCACATCTTATATCTCTAAACTTTGAGCTAAACTACTCAGCATCGTCTTCGCTGGTTATCAAGCAAGCGCAGGATATTTCGCTCGGTCTCAAGCGACAGGTGCGAATTTATGCTAACGTTGGCGTTGGCAAAATGACCTTTGAAGTTGAACGCCGTCAAAAGCGAAAGTGGACACTTTCAGAAGCCTATCAGATGATGCCACAAGATGGCAAAGGTGATGGACTAGTTGTCCCGATTGGTGCTGGCATTCAAGGGCAGCTTGTAAGTTTGAATATTAGTCACCCACCACACTTGTTAGTTGCGGGCAGCTCGGGGTCAGGAAAGTCAAACTTTCTCAAATGCCTCATTGCTTCGCTGGTTTCGCGATATGGCTCCGATGATGTTGACATTGCAATTATAGATGCCAAAGCGATCGACTTTGCGTTTTTTGCTGATCTCAACATACCCCATCTGACGGACATTATAGATGATCATCAAATCGGAACGGAGTATCTGGGCGATCTCATAGATGAGATGAAGGATCGGCAAGCTCGGTTTAAAAAGCACCGCGTTGTGAAGATCGATGAATTCAGACAAAAATTTGGGAAGTCGATATCGCATAAAGTGGTAATCATTGATGAGGCTGCTGAATTTACCGATGATAAGAAAGTTTTCGCTAAACAGCTGCAGCGACTCGCGGCACTGGGCCGTGCTACGGGAATTTACGTAGTGATGGCCACCCA
>JBGSRE010000573.1:0-7178 GCA_041737755.1 Oligoflexus sp. | reverse complement strand
CATGATAGAAGCCCATGATGAGCATGGTGCCGATCAAGCCGAAGTCCATCGCCTGCCGACGATTGTGGAGTCTATCGATCACGGTCTTGGTCCCAAGAGTGGGTGCGCCCGTCATACCGGCAAGAAAGATTTCGAAGTTTGCTGCATGAACAATGATATCGAAGGATGATTTTTTTGGAGTGAAGGTTATGAACTCGGACCGTATAGCCGGCTTAGACTCTTCGGCTGAAAGACCCAAGATGCCCTGCCTAGCGACTTCGACCCCATCAATAAACACGACCGACGCTGACCAAATGGGTGGGATGAGAATGGCTAGCTCTCTAGGCTTATCGATTTCAACCCGCAGCCGATAGGTCCCATATCCCAGATTAGTTCTATCAGGACGGTCTGTGTACCAAGAGCCAGGTACTTTCGCTGAAGCTTGGTTTACGGGCAGAGCCCCTGCGAGGGATGCTGGGCTTTTGTACTCAAGCCAGTAGAACTCCCAAGATCCGCTCAGTGTAATGGGCTTTTGCCAGTCTTGCTCTTTGAGATTGCGGTGAGCAACGGCTTGCTCAGCAAGGGCGTTCGTTTGATGCAGCAGTAACACTAATAGAAGTGCACAAAGCCCAAGGCCTGCTCTACTTTTTTCAAAGAGAGCTTTTGCTTGTGTTGTGACCATCATACGCATCATGCCGCGAAACCTTCGTAAATAGCGAGACAAATGCCACCCCAAAACAGCCAGCTAAAACCCTGCCACGAGACGCCTTTGGCGTTTTGGTGCTTTTTTTGGTGTTCAGGTCCCTATCTTATTAGCCCATCGGCAGAAAATTTGTAGTTTGTGAGCGGAGGTGCAGGCAAAAAACAGAAATGCGGCACTAAATAGGCTTTTTTGTCGAAAAGCCTAATGGCTGTGGTCTGGGCTAGGAGCCTGGCGCAGCTAGAGTTGGTTCGAAGCAAAGAGATCAAAAGACATCTGATAGACCTGTTCGCGAGCCATCGATTGGGTGCTGAGGTTGGAACGCTCGTCAGTGGGTACTTGCTGCTTCAAAACATCTCTGCAGCCGTTTCAGCATTAGCTTACTGCTCAATAAACGCGACATAGTGATAACTGGTGGAAAGGAAGCCGAGGCCGCTCTTGAACTCGATATTCAATGCTTTCCGAACCATAAATCCTTTGTCAGTCATTTTCACGGCGGAATAGAAATGATCCAAGATAGGCCCTTGAAATGCATTCATTCCCGAGAAATTGGTGACGGACTGCCAGCCATTGTCCGCCTTCATGGATTCGAATTTTATCGAATTGAACGGCGCTAAGTTTACACCTGCCTGATCATTGATGTTGTAAATCTGTACCTGGGTGGGCTTGCCGCCCAGGATGATTTCTTGAGTTTTTGAACAAAAAAGCCAGGTGAGAGCACCGCATTGACCTTGATAGGTTCCAGATACGATCCGCACCGGCTTGAGCCCATTGCCGCACAAGGTCGTGCCCTTGGCATAGAGTAGCGACTTCTCATCATCCCAAGTGTGAACAATACTGGTGAGTGGGTCGGGATGAAAATCCTTCGGATTTTTTGATTTCAAGGCAGACATATTTTTAGCTAAGGCTGCCTTAACGATAATGCCGTCCTGCGCATCACATTCTGCTCGATAAGTCCATGGCCCATACTTGGTACCTGACTTTGAAATTAATTCGAATTCAGTTCCATCGGCTTGACGACCTTTGACATCTATAAAATTGCCTGCGCAACTGCCTGGTGTTTTGCCACTAAAAGTTGCATCACAGGAGACTTTATCCAGGAGTGTCCTACGAACACTTTCTTTATCGCCCTTAATTTCCAGTTGGCGGCCCGCACGGAGCAAATTCACCATCATCTGAGAAGAAGCAGCAAGGACAACACTAATTATGCCCGCTGATATCAGTGCTCCGATAAGTGCGGATCCCGATTGATCGGACCAACCAGACTTGAATGGCTTTTTGAAATCTGGAATCATTATTAACCCTCGTTTCTACCAAGCTCGATCAAAAAAATTAGAACTGATATTGCGCTATCGGAATTATTGATCGCTTTTTGAAAGCGTTTTAAAAGATGCAATAGTTCTAGCTATTTTTGGGGCCTATATTGCTCTTCTTTGAAGAATTTTTATAGTCTGGCTTGCCAGCTAAACCCAGAGTTAGGCGGCAAGCCCAGCCTCCCCCTTCAAACCGGCTGGGACTTAGCAGGTTGGCTGAGTTCGACGGGGCAACAGCAGGCAGCCATCATCAAGCTATGTAGATCGGTTATGGCGGGAGAGAAGATATATGGCTATTTCTGACCGAAAACATCAAAACTCTATGTTTCTTGCAGATACATCTTTGAGCAGGAACGAGACGGCTCCTGATAGAAGTAAGTCGCATGCAAGCCTTGCGTTACATTCATCCTGTCCGCTTGCAATACTCATAAACGCTTCGACTCGTGCAATGCCTTCGCCCAATCGAGTCGTAGCATCTGCTTCATTTTGAATCGAGCCGCCTGACAAGCAGGTACCTCCTTAGTTTCATGCCGCTGTCTGCGCGAGCGGAAGCGCTCCGGCCTGAGGGTCGAAGTATTCGAAGCAGGCCAGGGGCAGCTCCAACACGAAACTAACCTGGACCCGAGAGGAAACAGTCAAGGTTCCGAGCTCCAGGTTCACACGCCCACCGAGCCTTTGGATCGTATTCATCACCGCATCCATGCCGACTCCACGCCCGGAAATGTCGCTCACCTGCTGCGCTGTGGAGAAGCCCGGCTTGAAGATGAGCATCGCGATATCATACTGGGGAATGCATCTGAGGTCCTTGGCATCAATCAAACCCTATTCGCAAGCTCTTGTGAAAATGGCCTCCAGATCCAGCCCCTGGCCATCATCGCGAATGCTGATTCGGGCCAGTTGGTCGGACTGATGGATATCCGTCAGAGAGCTCGCGTTCCAACTATTTCGTCTGACTCCTGGATCTGGCAGAGCCTGCCCTTTGAGTTGAGTGACACCCAGAGCCTGCAAAGACGGACGATGCCGAGCCAAGCTTTGCTAGGTAAGCCACCCACAACCTCTCTCTTCTGGAAAGCTGGAAAGCCTTTGGCTTCCGTTCGGAGACTATGTATGCAAGTTTCGGCTATCAACGCCGTTTCTTTGTGAACATGTGCATCGCAGCATTGTCCGCCTTAAACACAGATTCCCTCACCCACACATTTAGCGGAAGACCCTGTTTTTTTTAAGTCAGTCACGAGCAAAAGCATCTTCCGTCAGGCTTCTTTGACAGAAGTCAAGCTCACATCACCCAAGCATTGGTGAATCAAGACCGGGCTAGAGGCAAGCTAAACCGGTCTTCTGAAAAGGGAGTGGCATAAGTACTCGGCAGTATGAGGCGGACAAACAAAATTATTTTAATTTTCAAATCAAGGCCAGGGATAGGCAGGTGCATCGGAAGAATCAGCCCACTTATAGCAGCCCCCTGCTGATTGGCCTCCACCTCCGTCGCATGAGTCTAAGAGTTTACACTCATGGATCGTGCTTGAAGCCCCAATCCAAGCGGGAGCCGGCACCCAGCAATAATTGCCAGAATAATTTTCCATCCAGTAGCATTGGGTACCAGTATAAAGTGTGCCGCCACCACCACTAGTCTGAACTTGAATTGTTTGTCCTGTGCCATCCGACAAACCTGCTTGGGTATAAATTCCCCCGTCGGCTTTGGTTATACTCGCGATGATATTATGTTGCCCAGCTCCAGATACTGGACTGCAGGGGCTAGCTGGTGGGCTTGAAAAATCATAAGTGAACCGACCAATCTCTTGGTTGACAGCTTTGATGTTTCGTGCCTGATGCAGAATTCTAGGGTTGGAGCCTTGCGACACACCAAGAGCAGGCAGTGAGGTTCCATTGACGCTTACATTTGCTTTGAGGACAACTCCTGATGCAAGAACCCTAATATCATAGCTGCCAGCAGCTATATTACTAAAATTCTGAGTCCATTGATTGGCGCCACTAGGGCTAATTTCCAAGCGCATAGCATAAGGTTCAGGTGCTGCTAACTTCAAGCGCGCATTTTCTTCTATGACCCCGTTATTGCCTGGCATTGAAATCGCGATATCAACAGATTCCACGACTAGTGGCTGGGCTGAACTATAGTTCGTGCGTAAGATACGAATGTTTTGCTGGGCTTCGCTGAGATTCGAAAGATTTGTTGCGCCACTCATGATGGCGGTCGCTTCGCTCAAAAGTAGAGAAGTTTTAGCAAACCTAAGGCCAATATCCAGCTGGTTGCCCGAGGAAAGGCTTACACCTGTGTGTGGCGACGAGGGGTTTTCGACTAAATTCCAACGGGAGCTAAAATAATCATTGGGGTATAAGGGGGGCTGCAGTCCATTGGCAGCTCCCAGGTCTCGCTCCGCTAGCAAACTTCGAAAACGGTTTAGACCATTACGGACAGCTAGTTTGGTTGCCTCTGAATTTTGAGATTTCACTTCACCATCATACTGTCGTTTGAGTTTAGCCTGCTCTCCATTGATATAAAGCGAGCCAACGCCTATCACTGCAACTGTTAGCAAGACGGTTGCTGCGATAGACCCGGATTCTGAGGATAGCTGCTTGCGCATGGACATGTCCTTATTAAATTTGGCTAGAGCCTAGCTAGTCTCTGGCGCTTTAGGCGAAAGACGCCAACTATACCTATCGGTATCTACATATCGGATCGTAAAGAGGGGTTTAAATCCCTGTGTTTTCGTTAATTTAACTGATATTTTTGATCGGCTCACACATGCGAAAGCCAAGATACTCAAAGTTCTGGAGCGACAAATAGACATGTTTTTGTAGTATTTCCTTGGAACTTAAGCTGATCGATGCCATTGCCGATAAAATCAGGTGTGCTATGTTTTGGAGATCTAAACCGGTGGATCGTTTTAAAGTAAATGAGCAGCAAGGGACTACCTTGACTGAACTTTTAATGGCACTAGGATTATTCGGAATCTTGAGCCTAGGCGGATTTCAATTTTTTTCTCGACTGGAAAGAAGTGAAAGCTCTATGTCCGCCAAGACCGTGGCGCGAGCGGATATGAACTTGCTGTTTAAAACTATTGAGCGTGATTTGGATTATCGTGTTCTCACACCCCCAAGCAATATTTGCAATAGTTCTTTGTGCCCAAGTTTTACTATAGAACGGAGCATCCTCTCAGGTTCGGGCTCCTATCAGGTGACTTTAAATAGTAGCTGCAAGCCTTTCCCCGCTGGTTTTCCAAGTACGATGCAAGTTCGGTTTGATCAGTTGACCGCAACTCAAAGCACTTGCATTCGCGCTATGAATTGTCCGCAGGGTCAATACCCCGAGATAACCCTTAGACTTAGCAATGTGCCGGTTGGAGCCAACTTGCCCAGTTACCCAAGCGCCGTGCCGAGTTTTCAGCTCAACTCAAAATCTGTGCAAAAAAACACCTTGGGAATGGGAGTCTGCGCGGTTCAGTCGCAAATACAAGGAGCTGTTTTGCATGATCGAATCATCATTGAGACCGCTTACTTGAGCGCAGAAGGTCAAGTCGCTATTCAACGGCAAGAATCAAATTTTTCATCGAGCCCTAGCGATGCAAGCATGACTTTGCTGCCTCGCTGAACCAAGGGGTACCCCACCCATCCTGTGCTCAAGTCAGCGTAAGAAGCAGCCGATAGAGGAAAAGTTGCGTTTAAAATAGGTGCAATAGAATGCTGGATAAATCGCATCTAAAGCATAAATCAGCTCTTAAAAATCAGTTGGGGACCGAAAAGGGTTTTTCTTTGATCACAGTCCTGCTTATGCTGGGGGTGATATCATTTATGTTTCTCGTTTTTAGTCAGTCTAGAGTGAATGTCTCGAAGAATTCCAAGAATCTCATAGTTAAGGGATCCTATCGTGACGTCAATCAAGCCTTGATCCATAGTTTATCGGCTTTTGTCCAACCCCAAATCTCTGCGACAGCTCCTTGCCTTAATTTGTCCAGTATTCAGACTAATATCAATAATTTTATGATCGTGAATAAGGCATCGCCCTCTTATATCTATAGCAATCAAATAGTGGTGGATCCTCTAGCCCCACCAACTCATGTTGCAGCTAGTGCTCGTTGTCGCCGGCCGAGACTCCCCAGCATGGGCAACCAGGCTGCGGATAACCGCTTCTATTTTTGTATTAGAATGGGCCGTGACGCCTCGGCACCGCTGGATTCTTTGCTAAGTGCTGAGTTGGCATTTGCCGAGATCGCAGTGGAATTAGTAGACCTCCAAAATCAAAGCGGCATTTCATGTGCAGATTACCGAACTCGCAGTTTGAATCCGAGAGATGGTTCTGCAGGTATCGCTGCGACTACTATTTTCTATTGGCAGCAGAAGCGTGAAGCCGGCAGCTTGTTTTCGCAAAAATCTTTGAGCTATATTTTTACCGAAAAAAAATGATAAGCAGCATGGACCAGGAATAGGTCTTTAGCCCACCCATTTTTTTTCTTTGAAACACAACTCTGCGGGATTTTTCGACGACTATCTGCACAAGAAGGACAGCTGTCTCTGGACTGAGACAGCCACATTGTGGCCTGGAACCCATGTTACGGCTTATGCCCAGCGGATGACACTCTAGAAAGCGTCAGGGCTGACAGGAATACACTGAAGCCCAACTGGCGATTCAGCGCAGAGTTAGGACGTCGTAATTAGCGTTGGCCAGATAATTCCCCTGGGCATCGCGCATGTAACAGAAATTGTTGAGATGCGGTCCCATCTTGCCAAATCCAACAATCACGTTCTTGTTGGCGTTGGTATAGCCGAGACATAAGAAAAGATTTTCGCCCCTCACATTGCCGTTCCCCTCATAGCCACTGATTACGCTGCGGATTGGCAGAACTGGCTTGCCATTGGCATCAACCGTTGCGGCTCGATAGACTATGGTATTCGCTGCTGTGGTTTTATTCAGCACGAGTAGGTCGTACTCAGTTGATGAAAAGAGACTTCCACCATATTCAAAGAAGCAGGTCCCCGCCCGGAAATTGTTGTTCGCTGCAGGTACTAAGGTTCCTGGATGTATGCCGCGCCTGACACCATTTTCGATCATCAGGGATCGGCATGCAAAGCGATTGTCGTTATTCACTCGAGCTAACGGCACCATGGTGGCCCCGATGTTGTTACGGGCTGCGAACATGGCTCCTGCTTGGCTCAACGTGATGGACTTATTT
>JBGSRE010000558.1:0-5404 GCA_041737755.1 Oligoflexus sp. | reverse complement strand
GGTCTACTCACGCGGTTTTTCTCGGAAGGATATGGGAAAAATTATGGAAATCGTTCGGGCCAATAGAGATGCAATAATTGCAAAATGGAAGGAGCACTTCGATGACAGTGAGACAGAAGAAACCTGAGCCTGTTCCAAGCTCAAAAAGTCCAGACGTACAATTCGGCGACGTTGACCTTATAAGTGATTTCGAACAATCCGACGTGAAAGTAAAGATCCAAAGATCTCACAGAATGCATCGAGTCCCAGTTTCGAGAGAACTTGGGAATTGAAAACCCCAAGGATCTGGATTCCATGCTGATTTCCTGTGACAATCAATTTAAAGTTGATGCGATTCAAAGCAAACAGATTAAGGAAGTTGTTTTGCAGGCGATTGCTAAAGCACAAAACAAACCCGAGAGCGAAGCAGAAAAAACCAGTCTTCAATAAGGTCGAGACACTCTCAGAGCCTGCCTCCTAAGAAGCTTTCTCCACGAGAGCTTCTTTTGCATCCCAAAAAAGACCCGTATCATTCCAAAGGACATTCACCCAGATCAAAGGTATGACGAGTCGAAAGTTGGTTCCTTTGCCGATTTGCGAAGTGATTTCTAAGCGACAATTGAATTCGCTGAGGAAATTTCTTGCTGCATCCAATCCAACACCACGACCACTCATTTCGCTGACTTCAGCCTTGGTGGAAAAGCCTGGATGAAAAAGAATCTGTAATACCTCCGCATCGACAGGCCGGCTGGTGCCAGGGGCTATCACTCCACGGCTCTGAGCCAATTGCCAGACTTTTTCACAATCCACGCCACGTCCATCATCATGAATATCCAGAAGTAATTCATCACCACGCCTCGAAAAATTAACCTGGAGGCTGCCCTTGGCTGGCTTATTCATCTGGACTCGCTGCTCTGGACTTTCAATGCCATGATCCAAAGCATTGCGAATAAGATGGGTCAGTGCATCTTTGACAGGACTCTGCAGTTTTGTATGAAGATAGATATTGCCCCGCATATGCAAAGGATGGAGCTGCTTGGAAAGTTGCCGACTGATATCATCGACCATGCTCTGAAAACCTTTCCAGATTTCAGCGAAACTGAATACTTCCTGCTGATTCTGTGCTTCGAGGAGACGGGAGAGAGTCTTGGCAGGTATGCCCAACTTCAAAATCTCCAGCCATTCCCGGCGCAACTCCAGAGTATGGTCCACGCTCTCTTGCGAACCAAACAATTCGTGGAAGGTTTCTTCATAAAGAGAGGTTAATTTCAAAAACTGTTCCAGAGAATGAATCAATTCCAAGCCCTGAGATCCAATTAACTTTTTACCACTCAAAGCCCATTCTGCGTGTGCATCTTCCAGCTTATGGGCCTCACGCGAGATGGTCTGGAGTTTCACCATCCGAGCGTTGCCTTTAAACGTATGTACCTCACGAAAAATTTCCTGGAGACGAGCTAGAGGAAAATCTGGAGTTAACTTCTGCATGGCATCCCGTAAAAGCCGGGACCTTAATGCGGATTCCTGCATAAAGCTGAGCAAGGATCGGCGATCCGCCTGTAGCACTTCCATCAGCATTTGGACTCTTTGATCGTTGTGATTTTTGGATTCTTCAACGATTCGTCTCAGTGCCAAAACTTCTGTAACATCACTAATGACCAAGAGCGTGTGTTGAATCTTGCCCTTTTCATCATAAAGAGGCGCGTAGCGAAGGGAAAACTGTCGAGATTCGAACGAACCGTCCGCAGCTTTTCTTTGATAGCTCATCGCTTTCAAAAGATCTTCACAAGAAATATTCCATTGAAATTCATCTGCGCCAAACAGCATGGGCAGCGTAAAATTGTGTTTAGCGACGTCTTCCTGATGAGGATCAAGCTGGGCGAAGAGCAGATCTTTCACTGAACTTTCAGCCAAACTTTGGACCCCAAGGATGCCGGGCGTCGCTGGTGAAAAACGTGCTTCAATCTGCATTTTCTTATTGATCAAAAGAATTCCATCATCGAGATTATCCAGAATCTCCTGAATCTCGGTATTCGACTTGGCTAGGTCTCGGGTTCGTTCGGTAACTTTCTGCTCCAAACCCGCATTGAGGGAAGCGAGATCATCAAGACTTTTTGCCAAGCGAACCAAGGTTCGAGCCAGATGAATCGCTAGAAATCCCATGATGATACAGCCAGAACCGATCAAGAAGAGAATCCCGTAGTTGAGACGCGTGACATACAGATCTTTTAAAAATATCAGACGCATGCTTTGACCGAAGCTATTGAGGTCCACTTGGCTTTCCAGGCCGCCCAGGCGAAAAATACCTTCTGGTTCTTTATCAAGGGATCGAAAGAGATCCCGCAGGCGATCGCTTCCGGCAAGCGATGTTTGCAGCATGAGGGTCACATTCTTTCGCCATTCTTCATCACCCAAAAGCAAGGGCAGATCAATGGTCATCCCGATGATGCCGGCCAATTCTTTTTGGCGTTGGAATTCGTCCTCAGGAATTTTTCCGCCCTTATAAAATGGTACAAACACTTCGATCGCTGCATGGCCATCATCGAGGAGAAACCCATCCGAAGCGCTTGCCTTAGCACTCCGAATCGATTCTTCCAAGGCTGATTTGCGTCGACTATCGGACTGAACATTCCAACCAAAAACAGTGTTATCTGCCGAGCGAAGATCGGCATAGATTAAGGACAGATAAAAATCCTGTGTGGCGGCAGGCAACGTGGCATCTGGATCATCCGAGCTTGAATCCACGAGCTCTTCAGCATCGGTATTTGCAGCCAGCCATGCCTCGTGCTCTTGACGTTGCGCATCGGGCACCAATCGATAAAAATTTGAGGAACGGACAAAGTTATAGTTCGACATAACGCCTTCCAAAATAATTTGAAAAGCATCACGAGTCATATTCGGATCAATCTGCGCAAAGTTTTGCAAATTGATGGCTAGCAATTCTGATGCTGTCGCCTTTTCAATAAAACTTTGCCGTACTTTACTTACTTCCGATTCAAATCTTTGCTGAGCCAGATGCCGCAGATACATAAAAGTCAGACTCAATACGATGCCTGAAAGGACAATCGAAAGGAGCATGGCATAAAGAGGAAGATGATTTTTTCTTTTCATGTTCACATTCACATTTAACAGTTAATTCTTCATCTTCGGTTATCGGCTATTGCCTCGGACACTTGAAGGTATTTTGAAATTTATGATAGGGAAGGGAAGCCTCAGTAAGGAAGGAACTAAACTCGATATTTTACCAAAAGACCATCGACCTTAACAGAAAAAGGCGGTGAAAAGACCGCAGAGACGCAAAAAAAGGGCCCACCTTTTCGGGTTGGCCCTGTTGCTTTCCTTGGGATAAGATCAGCTTTCCTGAGCCTTTGCCCAGGTATCACGAAGAGTTACTGTCCGATTGAAAACTGGGTGGGCGGCGCTGTGATCCAGCATGTCCGCACAGAAATAGCCCAATCGTTCGAACTGGAAATGTGCTTCCGGAAGAGCCTCGGCAAGCGACGAATCAATCTTCGCCTGTTTTACGACAAGCAAGGAACCTGGATTGAGTTGGGCAATGAATTGCTCATCGTCCAGAGCGCCAGGAGCAGGGTCTTTGAAGAGTCGATCGTAGAGTCGAACTTCGGCTTCGCGACTGCTTCTGACATCGACCCAATGGACGATCCCTTTCACCTTGCGACCGTCCTTAGGATTCTGGCCGTGCCCAGTATCAGGATCATACGTGCAGTGGAGTTCGGTAACTTCACCTTCACTGTTCTTGACAACTTGATCGCAGCGGATGACATAACCATAGCGCAATCGGACTTCCTTGCCTGGACTCAATCGGAAAAATCCTTTAGGCGGGATTTCCAAGAAATCATCCCTATCAATGTAGACCTCTCGTGAGAAAGCAATTTTGCGCTGCCCCAGTTCAGGCTTCTGTGGGTGGTTCAGCACTTCCAGCCACTCCACCTTATCTTCCGGATAATTAGTAATCAGGACTTTGATAGGATCTAAAACGGCCAATGCACGCAAAGCATGCTCATTCAAATCGTTCCGTACTTCTTCTTCAACGATGCTGTAGTCGATGATCGTTTCTTTTTTGGAGATACCGATTCTTTCACTGAAATTTCGCAGCGACGCGGGCGTATAGCCGCGACGACGCATGCCACAGATAGTTGGCATGCGAGGATCATCCCAGTTCTGCACAAACTTTCCATCGACTAGTTTCTTCAGCTTACGTTTGCTCGTCACCGTATAGTTGACATTTAAACGGGCGAATTCAATCTGCTGGGGTTTATGGTCCATTTCGCAGTTGTCGACGAACCAATCGTATAGAGGCCGATGGTCTTGGAATTCGAGGGTACAAATCGAATGAGTGACACCTTCGAGTGCGTCGTTCAAGGGATGTGCATAGTCATACATGGGGTAAATACACCAGGCATCACCTGTTCGATGATGCTTGACGTGACGAATGCGATAGATCGCAGGGTCGCGAAGATTGAAGTTACCTGAAGCCAGATCGATCTTTGCTCGCAAGGTATAGGTGCCATCAGGGAACTCTCCCTTGCGCATGCGACGGAACAAATCCAAATTCTCGGCCACATTTCGATCGCGATCCGGGCTTGGTTTGCCCTGTTCTGTCAAAGTTCCTCGATAGGATTTAACCTGCTCGGCATTGAGGCTGCAGACAAAAGCTAAACCCTTCTGAATGAGCAGCTCGGCTTTTTGATAGAATATTTCGTAGTAATCCGACGCATGGGTCAAACGTGGACCCCAATCGAACTCGAGCCATTTCACATCGCGTTTGATGGCCTCCTGATACTCTTCGTCTTCTTTAAGTGGGTTGGTATCGTCAAACCGGAGATAGCATTGCCCACCCTGATAAGACTCCGCGAGACCAAAGTTGAAGCAGATGGATTTAGCGTGACCAATATGCAAATAGCCATTGGGCTCGGGCGGGAAACGCACCACGACACGGCCTTCGTGTTTGCCGTTGGCGAGGTCCTCGTTAATAATGGCCCGGATAAAATTGGATGTCGGGGTTTTTTCGATCTCGCTCATGAAATTCGTTGCCTCGATGCACTTGTTCGAAAATTTAGCAGTAGAAAGGCCGGAACCACCACTCTTTGGCGGCCATCGGACTGGCCAAGAGTCTAACAGAAAGCAAGGTTGGGCTGAAGATGGCATTTTGCTTCCCGGACTCTTAGCGCGGCTTTGCGGCTTGGTTGGTATTTATTACGTAGAGAAAGTAGATCATAGTGACTGTGCAAGGCAGGGCGACTCTTGTCATGCCCAGCCCGCCTTGCGGGCGTCGGGCACCTGCCGATGGCATCCGAGTATTCACGGAGATGAAAGGATCCCCGACGCGCTGCGCGCTGGGGATGACTATGAGATTAAGGATCCCCGACGCGCTGCGCGCTGGGGATGACTATGAGATTAAGGATCC
>JBGSRE010000517.1:0-4073 GCA_041737755.1 Oligoflexus sp. | reverse complement strand
GCTATGACAATGAATTTATCGGTCGCATCATGGCCGAAAAATCCCGCGTGACAACGACCAACATCAACCCCAGCGTATCGTTCAAACTGAGCCCCATGCTGGCATTCGGCGCCGGCTTTAATGCGATCCATGCCGAGGCAGAATTGAGCTCAGCCAACCCATCGGCTGGACCACTCTTTGTGCGTCCAGGCGTGGCTGCTCTGAATCCTCAGACCGGCGAAGTCATCGTTGCTCCAAACGGCCAGACGGTTGGCAGCAGCAGCATCGAAGGTGACGCTTGGGGTTACGGCTGGAATGCGGGCATGCTGGTTTCCTTCACGGAATCCAGTCGACTGGGCATTGCTTACCGTTCGACGGTTGATGTGACACTGGAAGGTGATGCCACTTTCCAAAACACACCGACCGTGGATTCTTTCACTGACTTCGCGGCTCGCGCACCGATGCAGCTGCCCGCTATCCTCAGTGTCAGTTACGTCCAAGGCCTGGGTGCTGGCTTGCAAGTCAGCGCCGATCTCACCCAAACGAACTGGAGCAATTTTGAAGATTTGAGCGTCTTTCGCAAATCGGATGGCTCCCTATCGAGCCGCGTCGATGAACGTTGGAAGGATGCTCGCCGCTATTCCGCAGGTCTGGACTATGCTGTGAACAGCAGCCTTGAACTGCGCACTGGTTATGCTTACGATACCTCGCCCATTCCAAATGAGCGCCGTACCCTTCGCATTCCAACCGGCGATCTGCGTTTCTATACCTTGGGTGGCAGCTACAAGTTGAACGAAACCGCATCCCTGGACCTAGGTTATAGCCTGATCCGTCAGGAAAAAACCGGCATCGATGATACTCGTGAATTTGTTGGTCAACCATTTTTCGCCAAAGTGAAGGCCACTTCTGAAGTGGATGGCCAAATCTTTGCGACTCAGCTGAACATCACTCTTTAATCTCAGGACTTGGAAGCGGCTCTGCTGCTTCCAACCTATAAAGGCCAGGCCGCCGTTGCGGGTCCTGGCCTTTTTCAGCTCTGGCGTGAATGGGTAGTGAAGTTTCACGGGGAAGGCCTTTCCAGCCTTCCCTTGGATTTTTTTTGCACCTCCATATCTTCCTATATTTATCCAATATAATTATTCTTTTTGAATTATTCTCAAGTTTCCTTGGCAATTCCCGATAGGTATTTTGCATGGACTGAAACGGCAGTCAAAGAGGGGGCTTCATGAACATCAAATTTCTTTTAGAGAGCTTCAGTTTTTTCCTAGGTTCACTCTTAGCATTTTTGATTCTGGCCTTTCACGCCGAAGATCGACATGTTCAAGAATGGGTCGAGCAGCAAATTGTAGGTCAGATCCCCCAAGCGGATTGGAATCTGAGCATGAATCAAAGAGTGCCTTCGAAATCAGCCGATTCTATGCCTGAGCATTAAGTTTAAAACCCTCTAACCCAACCCTTTCATCGCGCTTCAAGCAAGCGCGATTTTTTTCGTGAGAAAGATTTAAGCTGCCTAAATTACTAGCAAGAATGTTTAAAGAATCGACAAAAAGTCGATTCGAGCTAAATTCCCCAATGATTCTGACGAAGACTTTTAGGCATGTTACTTGCTTGCTTCTAGGAAAACTTGCAACAGAGGCCACACTATGTCCATTTTTTACGTCCTCGGCATCCTAGTTTTTGCGTTCAGCTTAAACGCCTGTCGTGGCGATAAAAAATTCGAAACCAAAGTTGAATCAGCTGCTGCGGGCAATAGTACCGTAGAAGGCACTCCATCTTCAGTCAATACCACCGAAAATAGCACCAATGGAACTGCCGAAAAAGGTCCCGTCATAGCCTGCGATAAAGATGCGGTGGGGATCACCCAAGCCCGTCTTCTTTCCAACGGCATCAGCATACAGCTGGGCACCCAGACCCTGCGCTATGAGTTAGCCGTCCTTAACTGTAAAGATGGTTCGGTTGAATCCCTCAAAGATCAGCCGGTGTTTTTCGATCTGAATGCAAGCCTGTCCCAAGGCTTTCAACCCATTCCTTACGCAGTCCTGGACATGGCTGGAACCCCGATTTCCACTGCCACTTTTCAGGTGGTTACCGGTAGCGATTTGTTTGGCAATACCGGTAGCTTTGCCCACTGGACCACGCAAAGTTTCAGCTATACGGCTAAATTGGAAAAACTGATTTTGGAAATTAAATTGGAAAATATTCAGGTGCAAGCCATTAACCCTGCTGACACGAAGATCGATAGCTATCTTCGGATCGGCAAGGCCCAAGCGGTTACCCAAGCATTGACGATCACCAACTGATTAGAATTGGCCCTGCTGCTTCGCAGTCTTTTGATAGTCTGCCAGCGATTCACGGATCCTGGCATCTTGGGTACTTTGCAGCAGATCACCCATCACTTTTAAACTTTCCTCCCGGAAGGTTTTTACACTTCTTAGCAAGGCCTTGGCGATCGTGATCTTATCCTCATCCGGCAGCGCTTGGGCCAACAGTACATCCAGAGCGCCAAACCATGGCAAATCTGGAAGGCGCAGACTGAGAGCATGTAAAATCTGCCGCCGAACCTCGACTGAAGCATCTTTGGAATAACTTTCCACCAGAAACAGTGGCGTTCCTGGTGGTCGGGCAAAACGCAAAGCAAAAAAGGCCTGACTGCGCACCGCCGGATCAGGGTCCTTCAGCCATCGATCGAGGTCTTCAATGCGCGATACTCCGCAATTACCAAGCACTGCCAAGGCTTCGGTGATCGCCGCCAGACCACTCGCCTGGTTGAGATTCTCCCAGGCTAGGCCTTCAATGTCCTGAGCCCGCTTGCTCGCCTCAGCATCCTGACTTTGACTCAGTCGCTGCCCCATAATTCCCAGAGCGAGACGGCTGCTTCTGCGAACCGAATCATCCTCGGCAGCGCGGCTCATCTGCTCCAGAGCTTTTTGGGCATTGCGAGTCGGTTCCGATACCAAGCCCAGAGTCGTGATGATTTTGCGAGCTAAAGGGCCATCCGATTTATGCTGATCGAGCAGCCCCACCAAGGCCTCCTGCGCTTCGGGATGTCCGGCAGCAGCGAGAGCGCGAATGCTCATATTCAGGGCCGCATCTCCCGGCTTCAAATTCTGCAATCGATCGAGCAGAAGTTTGAGATCATTCGGGTGCAAAAAAACCCAGGCTTTCAATTTCAAGTAGAGTTCCTGAGAAATTTGCTCGCCCGATTGGTCCAGCAAAGTCCAGAGCTGGTCTAGACTCAGAGTTCCAAGCGCGACTTTCTGAATCGAAGTTTCCTGACTCGAAGGCTTTCCTTTGGCATGACTTTCTTTCGAGTTGGCCTCGATACTGGCCACCTGCGACTCATCCAACTGATTTTGCCTTTGCCACTTCAGTTTCAGCACACTTTCACTGACCCAGGATTGGCCTTGCAGCTGCTGAACTTCACGACTCTGGGCTTCGATTTGCTGCAGTCCTTCAAATCGGGCATGGAGAAGAATCAAGCTTTCCCCGCTTAGCGTCAGATGAGGCCGAGGTGAGCCATCGAAGGATTTGTGCAGATAAATTTTTTCATTCTCTAGGCCAGAGGAAGATTGCGATTGCTCAACTGCATATTTCGCGAGCATTGTTCCGCCAGCAACTTTTTCCTCCTGAGTCCACTCGGGAAGCGGCAGGGTATCGGGCAAATCCACCTGCAAGCGTTCCGCTAATTTTTGCCAAAATTGGCCCGCGATAGGATCTAAATCGTTAGGGATTAAAGGCTGCAAGAAAAACCCACGCTGACTCATCCGCGCGCTCAGACCTGCCATCCAACTCTGCTGCAAGCTTTGCTTCATGGGGGAAGGGATGTGATGCAGCTGCGAACTCCCAGCGGATTCTAGGCGCAGCCACACGCGATACGAATCACTGTCTTCCGCTAGGATGAGAATATGGAGGCTGCCCTGCAGCCGAAATTCCAAAGCGCGATCACCTTGTCCTTGAAACACGCCGTTGCCAGCATAATCCAGGTCATAAACCAACTCCCTTACATCGCGAGCGAAAAGTATCATAGTGCTGATAGCTCAGCAAAGTGGTGGGGGCGAGGATCATGACCTGCCAAACAAACAAACAATATCATG
>JBGSRE010000491.1:0-58667 GCA_041737755.1 Oligoflexus sp. | reverse complement strand
GATGATCAGAAAGCTACTGGTTGGTCTCAGGGGGCTCAAACAACATCTCATTCCAAACCAATCACGCCCAATCCTGGGCGTAGCCAACAGACTGAAAAAACATAGGGTTGAGTGAAATTAGGAGGGTTAAAACGTGAAATTAGAATTCAGCAATACTATGATAGTTTTAGGAACCATAAGCGCATTTACAATATTCCCAATAAAAGCAAGAAGCCAAAATCCTGAAGACTTTGTTCGTGCCGTGATGGAGAGTGCAGAAACCACCAAAAAGGCTCAGGAGGTCGTGAGCAATCTTGGGCTCAACTGTGCTGATTATGCCAACATCAAACTCTTTCTGCGTGAGTTACAAAAGGCTTTGAGAGGTCTTGGTCGGGTCATGACCGAATCAGGGCTTCAACTTGCCACCAAGCATGATTATCCAACCGCTTGCCATGTTCTGACAAAGGCGCAGCTTGCTGCCTATACCGAGGGGGTGGATTCATCCCATCATTTACGCTGTCTTTCGGAAGACGGCTTCGGCGGTTGTTTGGTCAAACAAAATATCAAAGTCGAGCATCCTCATCCCCAATATTACTGGCCAAAGTATTTCATTGAGGTGAACGAGAAGGGTAACGATTCTCACCCTAAATTTGCAGCTCGAAATGGACTTTATACTGCATCACGCGGCGTCGCGAAGAGTATATCTGGCGCCATGGATAAGAATGGAGCTCTGAAAATCACAGCTCTCGTTCTTGGCGGAAAGCATGCTTTAGGTGCTCTCGGTATGGAAGTCGGGTCTGTCAATACCGGCGAGCTGATGCAAACATCGGCCTTGACCCCATTTGAAGACCTAAGGGTTCGTGGCAGTCGTCACAAGACGATGACGACTTTTGAGGTTAATATCTGGCCTGTTGCCGTATCAGAAACTTTGGCCGAGCATTTTTCGGTATGTGGACCGTTGCTCAAGGAGCAGGGCAAAAGTCCTGGTGGTTACTCATGGCCCTATAAAGGGGTTCCAATGACCTGCCCAGTGGCAATGAGTCGTGATGCAGCTCCCTTCTGGGATACGGGAATGCTTGACTACCTTGATCCTCAGGCCGTTACCCAGATGGCTGCGGCATCAAACCCAATAAGCTGTGGAGGGGCGGCTGCCATGGATGCTTTAGGCGGCATGGGTGGGGCATCTCGGGATAAAATTGGTGATCAGGGTCCAGCCAGCAATGCGACCGGCGGCATGTCCCAGGACTGGCGGCAAGCTCTTGTTGGTTGTTCATTGCCTATACTTGGTTCTGCGGAGGCCCTGGCAAAAAAAGCGATTAGTGCGATGGATAGCGCCAAGTGGCAAGGCCCGTACTGCACTCTGTGGGGGTCTTTAGCGCCTAGAATGAGCAGTGGAATTTATGGATCTGATTATGCTTACGCAAATGCTGGCATTAAATTCAAAACAATGGCCCATGAACTATTCGGGGTACCTCGTGGTGATGCTGAACGGTGGTCGCTGGCATATCCATGGGAAGGTCCAGGGTCAACAGCAGATGCGGCCGGAAGGGGAGAGGGCTTTGCGGCTTTCAAAAACCAAATATCAGATGCTCTAAAGGGATGGGGGATACCTTATACCCCATCGCAGGCCAAATCACGATCTGAGGCACTGTTGCGCCCAGGAGATCCGCTTCTTGTTGATATGTCCTACACCAGCCGCTATTGGCGTGATGTGGCGGCGAATCGAACGGCAGAGTTTGGATATATCGCCGGCCTTGGAGTAGCGAGCATTGCCGCTCGTGAGGCAGCCGTCCGGCAATATAAAAATTCTGGGGGGGCGCCTGATGGTGAAGCGGCTGTGGGCATCGCTGCGGCTGCGGCCCCTTGGGTGACTGCTGAAGTACTCCGGGCACGAAAAGGGGAGATGGGGGGATCCAATGCTCTGCCCGGGGATCGACGGATCTATACGGTCTGGGAAAAGGTTCAATGCAGCAGCCCGAGCACGCGGCTCACGATCTCGACTGGACCGGTGACCGTGAAAAAATATGAGAGCTGTGACGCAGCAATTCGGCTTGAGGTCTATAAATACATTCAGTCACAGCTGCTAAGGAAGGCTTGTGATTGGACCGGGTCGACCGTTGGGAAGCCTTGGAAATGAGACAATTAATGACCTTGAAATTGATGATCTCTCCAGCTTTCATATAACTATAAATCCTTTCTAACTTAGAGCGAAGAAAACCTCTTAACCGGTAGGTAAACTATTCCCACGCTACCAGCCTTCCTGAAGTCAGTAGATTTCGGGATCTAGGCAACTTTCTCCCATTTATAATTCTACATTTTTGACCGAGTAAAGTGACACTTAACAACTTGGTGCCACAATCTTTTGCTAGAGGAACGATATGCAAAAGCAAAACAATAATTCAACTGACTGGATGTCCGGCATTGTTCACTGGTTTGATGAACTTTCTGGAGAAGGAATCGTCAAGGACTCTGATGGCAAAAATTATTTCGTACACTATTCAGCCATAGAATCGCAGTCGTCGTGGAAGACGCTTGAAGATAAGCAGAAAGTAAAATTTAAAATCGTCAAAGATTACGCTTTTGCCCAAGTATCCCACATTAAGGGATACAAATAATGGTGGCGATAAAGCTTTCGAGTCAGAAAAAGAAGGAAGTCACGCACCCGTCCCACGCTCAACTCGAACAACTTAAAGATAGCAATCCATTTTGGCAATCTACTCT
The DNA here is from genome assembly GCA_041737755.1 of Oligoflexus sp. GTDB lineage: Bacteria > Bdellovibrionota_B > Oligoflexia > Oligoflexales > Oligoflexaceae > Oligoflexus. The sequence continues at coordinate 55,967 of JBGSRE010000491.1, read as the reverse complement.
ATTTAGCGACGTTTACCTTCGCAGCGATGTGCCCAATAAATATCGGGACGTTTGGGAACACGACGCAGCTGGGCCGTTCTATGAATTTTGCGAGCAATTTCGAAACACCTGTGAAGAACTTCGCGGTGAATCTTTTGAAGCGTGGAGTGAACGTACAACCATAGATAGATTTATAAAGCCCATCTTGAGGCATCTTGGTTGGAGTACTGGAGCTTTGGATCCATGGATAGAAGACGAGTCGTTCAGTGTAAAAGAAAATGGAGAAACAAAGACTTATAAACCTGACTTCCTGATTGTAAACGATCCTAAGCAGCTGAGGCATATTGAAAAGAAAAGTGGTGATGCCAAGCTTGAGGAAGCCCGAGCATCATCAATAATCTCAATCGAGGCAAAATACTGGGGACGAATCGACGAATCCAAGTACTCAAAATGCAAAGAAAAATTCAAGACAGAGAATAAAAATCAGCGCGATTCAACCAAGTCACTAGACTTCGATGAACAATGTTTAAAATATGTCGAGATCCTACACCATGATTACGGAATACTCACTGATGGACGCACTTGGCGACTCTACCATCGAGAACTGTCTTCTGGCTCCTTTAAGCGCTGCTATCAATTTAATCTGGGTAAGCTAGTAAAGCACGTTCTTGCTGGTATGGACACGAATACATCTGATTACAAACTATTCGTCGATAATGCAAAGTACTTCTTCCATATTTTCTCTAAAGCAGCACTTCACAATGAGGAAGGAGGTCGTAAATTCGTCGATGACTTGATTGCGTATAGCCGTAAGTACTCAGATAGCATCGAAGACAACCTTAAAGTACGATTCGTTTCTTCAATGTCGATTGCTTGCAACGGATTCCGCCGCTCAATAGGGAAAGTTTTCTCCGAATCACAATTTGAGATAACTAGAAGCGTTGCGGAAAGTCACATTTTTAATATCCTTTTCATTCGATACTGTGAATCCCGTAATATACTTCCAATAAGGCAGAATCCTGAATATCGTAAAATGTCTATTTCCAACGTCATAGACAAACTAGATTTTTTCGACCCTGAAAAGGAGGTCGATGATCTAAATACACCCACATTAAAAAGACGATTCAAAGAACAATTTGACTACACCTCCGAAGGAACGCAACTTTATGATGGACTAATGCATTTAGTTGAAGTGCTCCAGACTGGACTACCGCATCCAACCGCAACATTTTCAATCAGCGGATTCAAAGAAACAGTGTTTTCAGAAATAGAGATGGCTTTTGCTAAAAAGCATAAGCTTTCAAACAAAGAAATGGTGAATCTACTGTTTGAGCTAACCTACATTGATGGAGACAAAGCTGGATCCTATCAGCAAATCGCCTATAGCTACTTTGCGCCTAGGCAACTAGGTTCAATATATGAAAGTTTTTTGGAATTTCGATTAGAGCAGGCTGAATCTGATTTGGCTTTCGTGAAGGGCCAATGGAAACCAGCAGACATCAATAGCGAAAAAATACGCAAAGCAAAGGTACCGACGGCGATCAAGGGAAGATTATTTTTTTCGCCAAATAACGAGGACCGGAAGTCGACAGGTAGCTATTATACTCCAGACTACGTCGTCAGATTTATGGTTAAAAGTTGCCTGGAATCAACTCTAAAGGGAAAAAGTTCGACGGAAATTCTGAAGATGCGCGTGTGTGATCCGGCCATGGGATCAGGGCATTTTTTAGCAGGTGCGCTTGACTTTCTTGCCAAGCAATACATCTCAAAGTTAGACGATGAAATTCAAGAAGATCTCGACATCTCCCTAGTCGATGCAAAACGATTAATTCTTCATCACTGCATTTACGGCGTGGATATAAATTCTCGCGCGGTAAAACTAGCAAAAATGAGCCTTTGGCTTGAAACAGCAGCATCAAATCAACAACTGGAAGATTTAGATGGGCAGTTGACAGTCGGGAACAGTTTGTCAGACGATTTTAAACTTTCTACTTCATTCCCTAAAACATTTTCAGAATCACAAGGATTCGATGCGGTAGTTGGCAACCCTCCTTACATAGCACGAAAGAATATTACAGATCAAAGATTTGATGAAATTTCGGGACAGGGTGACCTTTACCTTGAGTTTCTAAATTTATGCGCAAGAAAGCTGACCGCTCATGGTGGCGTTTTTTCAATGATTGTTCCTGATCCACTACTTGTTCGCAAGAATGGCTTGAGTTTTCGGAAATTAATCCGAGACTCCGATGATGTTACGCTAATATCATGTGTCCACATTTCAGATGTTTTTATAGATGCAAATGTATCTAACGTTATAGTCACCTGTTCTCGCCTGGCCAAAATAAAGGTCCCAAAAACAGCATTTATAAGAATTGATAAGAAAGAAGATAGAATTGAATTTGAAAAAACTGCTGAAGTTCCAAAACACTGTGTAGTTGGGGCGTTTGATGTAACCAGTGACTTCCCACAGAGCGCTGAACTACCCTGGACCTACTTAATGCCAAACTGTGAGTATTACAAATTGACATCAGGGACGTGTAGAAAGCTATCTGATTTCTGCGTTGACAGTCGCGGCGAAGAAATCTCGAAAAAACACATCGGATCAAGTGGGAAAATAAAAATTTTAAGAGGAGGAGAATCAATAAAACAATACAGGATAGACTACAAAAATTCTGGATATGTACCAGATATCAAAAAAGACAAATCTCTTTATTCTGCTCCAAAGATTATTTTACAGAAAAGCTCTCCAAATTTTATTGCCGCTGTAGATCTTGAAGGGGTTGTAGTACCCCAAAGCATCTACATGTTGCGATTGAAGTCAAACGCGCCATTTGATGAATGGTTTGTTACGGGAATGCTAAATTCAAAATTAGTTAACGACTTTTTGCGATGCAAAGTAACTGGCTATAAGTTAGTGATGCCCCATTTCGAACAGGGCGACCTGAAGGAGCTTCCATTTCCTAATGCTGATTTTACTAAGAAGGATTTCATAGATAGTCGCAAGCGGATTGCGAAGATCGCAAATATAGGTAGTTCGCCTACTAAGAAGGATAGCCTCATAGAAATGTTTGCAACCGTATCTGTGCTTGCTGAAAGATTGTCTTCTGGCAAAGTAGATGAAGCGACCGTACTCGAAAAATGGGTGGTTGCAATTGCTATTGCTAGTAAAGGAAATGCGGTCACTACAGCAGCTTAGATGTAAAAATTTCGACTTCCTTCTGAGTCTTTAATTTAGACCAGACGCACCTTCTCACCTAAAATTTTAAATTGACTAATGTGTTACGGACATCCCAACCAATTTGTTGAGACTATGTCATGAATGGTTTGACTATCTCTCCATATCACAACAACTTGTTTTGAATTCCGCAGTAATGCGCATTCCTGTGAAAAAGACCGCTCAGTCTCGCTAGGCCGACCACCCCATCCCTAGTCTAGCGGCCTAGGTATGCCAATTACCTTCTCAAGGAATTTTTCTTCACAGGTGATGGATCGAGATTCGCCGACCCCCACCCCAGTACAGTCGCAGCTTGCGGTTCAGAGTTTCCACTAAATATTCGACTGGTCGGAGGCGCAGGAATCGATGGTCCGAGGGCAGGAATCAATGGTCGGAAGAAACGAGAATCAGTGGTCGGAAATTGCAGGATTACGCAAGTAGACTGAATAATTTGTTATGGGTCTTTCTTCTCATGTATTTCATCTGCTTTTCTAGCGATAAGCGCTTCTTCTTTGTTGGATGCATGTTTGAGGCGCACATCCCAATCAATGTCCTGCGAACTCTTCTCAAAAAGTGGAAGTCTACCCATTATGTCACAACAATCCTTCTTGTTTGTCCATAAATCCTGGTGTTGGAAAAATTCATTGATTCCCGTTCCAATGTAGCAGGTCGAAAACCGAAGAGAATTCTCCGCGCACTTCTTCTGAATTATTCGATAGTAGTGAGCAATTTCCTTGGAGGTGTATGCATTATCTCCGTTGCCGCCTTTGCGCAATTCAGACTTGAAGAAAGAACGTAAATCCACACCTGTTTGTCGAGATATGCTATTGATCGCGTTGCCCGACAGGCGCACAAATCCTGCGACAATGCTTTTGACCCCTGACTCTGCAATCTGCGGAATAAAGTCATCATCATACAATTCAAGTCTCGGCATTTCTTCATTACTGGCAAAGCGTGAATTCAAACTCTCTCTATCAGAGAAATAGCCGTCAGGATGAGTAGGAAACAGGGGGTTGATTCGCACAGACGTTATAATTTCGGCAGAGTGTAACTTTTTAAGTGCATTCATGCGACGCCTAAAACTAGGTGCGCCTGGCTCAATTTTTCGAATCATTTCATGATTATTGCCTGATACTGAGAAATGTACTGCAGAGATTTTAGGATCCAAAAGATTTATGTACTCATCGTGAGCAACAAGATCTGATCTAGTGAAAATCAAATGCGGATATCGATAGTAATTAAGAATCTTCAATAATTCTTTCGTGACGCCGTACTTCACATCCAACCACATGAAGCTATCGCTCATAGAGCCTAATCGGAGCGGGATTTTCTTTTCCATGATCTCGCGCCACTTCGAGGGCTTATCTGTCTCGAATACCGTATAGAAAACCTTGCGGATCTCAGCAAGGTTTACCGGAAACGGCTGCGGCTCATTCCAATACCTATAAGTGGTCAATTGATCCTTCGCGTAACAATAAACGCAATTGTGAAAGCATCCTCGACCGTAGGTGTCCAATTCGAAAGCGTAATGGCATTTGCTACAACTCGAATGATAGTTGACCAGCTTCATTGTTGTGTTAAATACGACTCCTCCTCTGGGAGGTGTCTCGAAGTTTTTAGCAATTTTGTCATAGACGGACCAGTCGAACTCATCCGGGTATCGGCAATTCTTTAGTTTCGCGAGCTTGGCTCTCATTTCGGCTTCGATTGGCCCAATTTCGGCAAACTCACTATGTCCAGACTCTTTGGCGATTGTTCTTGGGAGTGTTGGAAAGGGGATTACTTTGTGTTCGCCTGCATAATTTAATTCTAAGCTCATTATTGTCTCCTAACGGGCGCTTCGAACGGACTTGCATAGACAATCCCGCGCGGAAACGGCGCAACAAACTGTTCGACTGCTTTTACACGATCGACTATCCAACCAAATTTCCTAGTGTTTGAGCGCCAAGCATACTCGCGGTTGCCAGGGTCAATCAGGTGCAGATCAGCATCCTCAAAGAACTCACTCTCTGACTTGTACTCTTTGCTTTCCGAGAACCTGATAATCCCAATAACACGTGCTTTGAATTTGCCTGACTTCCCGGGAGTCTCGATCAGCCAGAGATCCTGCCCTGCGTACTTCGTCGGTAACGCATACGTCCGGGTCTCGATTTGCTTCTTCTGGTCAAGAAGGAGCAGAGCCCACGGAGCCTGGATATTAATACCTGGATTGATGTTATGACTCATTATAACCAACTATTATCAATAGACATGGTCTATATATAATATCCTGCTTAAAATGTATACGCCTAAATTGCGCGCAAGGAGGCAGGCAACGTGCTGAAATGACTATTGTCAGGCTCAATATTTGCATCTAAATCAATAAAACTTGGGGTTTTTGGGGCTTAGATCAAGCTAGACAGTTAGACGGACCCATTTACCACGTAACGGTACGTGCTTTTACTACCGAGCGACTTTGGGAATACAAACGCAACTCCGATCACTGGGGCAATTGCTCGCAAAGGCATGGTCTGGGAGAGAGAATGTTTGTACTGCTCCACATCCTCAGCGGGCATATGTAGGTTCGGACTAATTGGGTATAATAAAAGCAAACCACGTTCAACTGGACGGATATTTTGTCGAATTGAAGTCTCGGTGAGCCCGCTATTTTCAAAAGGGTCATCTTTTGACAAAACGCGCATGTTTTTTGTAGCAAGTACATCCTCTAAATCAACTATTTCGTCTCTAGGGGCCGTGACAACTTTAACATGGGACGCGGTCGGATCACGATCTGATCGTGCCATTTTCACTATCGATCTATCTACCATCCGCACCAATCGTCCTTTTCCAATCTCGACTTGTTCGCCGGTTTTCGTCGACATCAGTGCCACTGACCACTTAGTTAGTTCATGTACTTTTGCCAAATCAGTAATGTAGTCACTGATCATCTTCGAGCTAAATCGAATGTTTGCTGGGCTAAACTCGTATCGCTCCAAAAACTGCAGTATCAATTCAGAATCCACATTGCGATAAACAAGTGCTGCATTCAATTCCTCGAACGAAGGCTTGGTAGGCTTTCCAGAAAACTTCTCGGCATCATCGAGTAGACGAGCCACTGCATTTAGATTCTTTGAAATCAGACCTTTGTCATTCAAGTTCATATAAAGAGCCTGAATTTTCGCACCTGAGTAGGTCAGCGAGCACTGCTTCGCTTGCCGCATTTTGAGGTTAGAAGTCACTGTCATTGCGGGATGCGTACGAATTTTTAGCCCAACATCAATTGGTCTCTCACAATTTGCAGCCATAGTCTTTATCTCGTCTCGAACTTCCTCTTCTACGGTCGCTAAATGATAGAACTTTGACTGGAGTTCTTCGGTGACATAAATCCGTGTTAGGTCGACATAGTTGGGGCGATAGCCAAACCATCGTCCCATTTGCAGTAGGGTATCGTAGCCTTTGGAGTTCCTGACGAAGTAGCTGGTTGTGAGCCCTTCAAGGGTTAGTCCCCGCGAAAGCGTGTTTCCACCAACGACTATGCCCCAGAATGGATCTGGCCGATCGTAAGTGAGACGTTCTTCGGACTCATGGTTCTCCATTATTACTTCAAGCCTTTCGATGAGCTTTTCGGAATTGCGCCAGACGATGTCAAATGCAGGGATTTCGGCAGCCTTAAATAGTTTGGACACTCGCACAAAGTCGCGTTCCCAATGCAATTTTAGACGCTCCTTAAATGACTCCATGTTGTCCCTACGGTCCAATTTCATATCTAAAACAAGCTGATCAATCGCCGATTTTAATTCCGTGTGCTGCAAGACTAACTGAGAAGTGTGAATCAACATTGTCATGTGCTGACCCCATTGATTCCGAGAAAGTCTAGCGCTGCAACCTACTATAAAAGCATCAATCGCTTCTGCCAAAGAGCCGGTTATCACATTGTTTACTGGCGACTTTGTGCTGCGAGCGGGAGAATGGCGATCCGCATCATTATCTGGAATGGTTCTAATGACAGGTATACCATTCAACGCCCCCTTTGGCTCAATCGCATCGCGACCGAATAGCTCCTCAGCTCCGACATATCCAACTGGCTTATCAAGACTAACGACAAAGTCCTTTGGATAAAGATCATCATCCAACGAAGCATCTATCAATACATTCGCGAAAGGTGTCGCTGTATACCCTACGTAGCTCGACACCCGAAACTTTTTGATGATATTACGAATGTGATCGTTAATTGCCGTTGGATCGTTTTCTGGCTTTGCTGTATTGACACTTGCCTGATCAGATTCGTCGTCGATGATCAGAGTTGGACAGCTAGCTAAGACTTCTTTACTTGTTGCATCCAACCACGAATTGAAGCTCCTCAATACGGCAGAATTTTTCTTAAGTACGACAAGGCAGAAACCATCACTCGATCCGAGAGCTCGATCCCCGGCTACAGCCTGCTTTCTTTGAAAATCACCAAACTCATCAACTCTGGTTAGTGTGGTACATGCTGATTTTTTAGGTTCGACAAGCTCTTCATTCAATCTCGCCTGCGTCTGAAGCCGCAGAATGTTGTGCATTCCGGCGAGAACCACAACAAATCGGTATCCGGCGTCTACCGCTTTCGAAATCACCGCTGAAAAATTCGCTGTTTTTCCGCTCTGAACATATCCCAGTACCAGGCCTTTTACCGAACGCGGTTCGACGGATTTTGGCGGGGAGAGATTTGCAACCACCATAGAAGATGAATGATCCAGACTATTGATCATTTCATCGCTCCACGGTCGAGATTTTTTGTTTCTCAAGACATCAGTCAATAGTTGCCAATGGCTTGTTGGATCGTCTGATGGTCCAACATACCAACTTTCAACCGCATGCTCTCCCCTGAGCAAGCTAACGCTTTTTGGAGCGCGAATTTTCTCGTTTTTTGACTTAAATTCGAATAGTGCCGCTTCGATTTCTTCATCTGATGCAATCGCTCGAAGTCGTCTCGAAATGTCAGAAAGACTACGCCCCAGCGCAAGATGGTCTCCGATGGAGTCCAATAAAAACAGGTGACGGTCCGTACTCATGATTCGTAATCCGTTCTGCATTTAACGAAAATATAGACGCTGCCATGGGTAGATATCGGATCTTCCTCATGAATTAGTGAGTAGTTTGCCATTGATTCTCATTTGGTACTTTTCGAATTCATAACTGATAGCACCATTCAATCAGTAGGGTACAGTCCGTAAAAATATCCCATCGCACCATCGCCTCCTTCATATCTCTCACTTTTCATCCGATATTTCTCCAAGGAATTCGTCACCTGGAGTAAACTTTTGAACAAAAATCTATTGTTAACAAAATCACGATTTAAAGTTGGCTCTGAGTGTCCAACGAAGCTTTATTATCTAGACAATTCCGAGTACGGCAATGCAAAAGCCGATGATCCGTTTCTTAGAGCATTAGCAGAGGGCGGCTTTCAAGTCGGTGAGCTAGCGAAGCTCTATCACCCAGAAGGAACTGAAGTTTTGGAGCGCGACCATGAGGCCTCGATTGTAGCGACCCACAAACTTCTGGCCCCAAATAAGGCGACAATTTTTGAGGCCGCGATTCGCCACAATGACCTGTTTGTTAGGGTCGATATTTTGAAGAAGGCGAATCGCTCAATGGAACTGATTGAAGTCAAGGCAAAAAGTTTCGACCCCACTGAAGGCGAAACGTTTTTCACCAAGAAGGGCACCATCCGTTCCGAATGGGAACCGTATCTTCTCGACATTTCGTTTCAAACCTATGTAGCCCGCAAAGCATACCCGAACCTAGAAGTAAGCAGCTTCCTAATGCTTGCAGATAAGAGCGTTACCGCGAGCGTTGATGGGATCAATCAACGTTTCCTGATATCGCGCGATGAAAACGGCAAATCTTCAATCAAGGTTCGTTCAGGTACTACTAAGGAGCAACTCGGGACACAGATTCTTTGCAAAATCAATGTTAATGAAGCCGTTGACTATATACTTAACAAGAAGTTCGGAGGGTTTGATAGCTGGGAAGACTATCTAAACAACCTGGCAAGGATCGTGACCACGGCAACGAAAGCACCTCCCGCGATTTCTTCGGAATGCAAGTCGTGCGAATTCCGCATCGACAACAGGAAGATTGAGTCCAAAAAATCGGGCTTTAATGAGTGCTGGCGAGGCACTGGTTTATCGGAGACCGAGCTTGAAAAGCCGATGGTTTTCGACATTTGGAACTTTCGAAAGAGTCAACCACTCATTGACAGCCGCCGCTATTTTCTTCATCAAGTAGAAGAAAGCGACATCAATCCGAAAGACGGCGATGAACCTGGACTCACCAGTTCCCAACGACAGTGGCTTCAGGTACAAAAGACAAAATCATCCGACAAATCTGCATATATCGACATTGAGGGCATCAGCGCCGAATTTAAGAAATTCAAGTTTCCACTACATTTTATCGACTTTGAAACTACCATGGTTGCGATTCCCTTTACCAAGGGTCGCCGACCCTACGAGCAAGTCGCATTCCAATTTTCACACCACATTGTTGATCGAGATGGATCGATTCATCACAAAGGACAATTTATCCATCGCGAGCGCGGAACATTTCCAAACTTTACTTTTGTTCGTGAATTAAAAAAGTCTCTGCAGGAAGATAACGGCTCGATTTTTAGATATTCCCACCATGAGAATACAGTTCTCCGCCAAATCTATGATCAGATAGTGGGTGCGCGTGATTCCATAGGCGACTCTCAGGAGCTGCTAACTTGGATAGACTCAGTGACGACCACAACCATCGACAAAATCAAGCGCGCTGGCAACAGAACTATGATTGACCTTTGTGACCTTGTAAAAAAATACTACTACAGTCCGTATACCAACGGTTCAAACTCAATAAAGAAGGTTCTACCCGCGGTGCTCAATGACTCAGACTTTCTTAAAGCGAAATACTGTTCACCAATTTACGGATCTGACAAGGGTCCAAGCAGCTTGAACTATTGTAACTGGGTATGGCTAAGGCAGGACAAAGAAGGCAGCATAGTAGATCCATATAAGATTCTGCCCAGGATTTTCACTGATGAGGAGCTTGAAAAAATTGAACCGATGGTCAATTCATCCGAAATTGCCGACGGCGGTGCTGCTATGATGGCCTTCGCCCTTATGCAGTTCACAGAGATGTCGGGCGTTGAGGCCAATAAGATCCAGGATGCTCTTCTGAAATATTGCGAACTAGATACATTTGCAATGGTGATGATCTTCGAGCACTGGAATCACCTGATTACAACATCAAAATCCGCAACAGCAGCTTGATTTTAGAACGCTTAAGACAGATCTTGAAGGCCTCGTCCGACCCGATTCTAAACCGTAATAGTTCACACGTTCGAGCTGGGAAGGTTAGCCATGCGCTGAGCCTGAGCAAGGAACTGGTAAATCAATCGACATATGGGCTATTGCGAGCGAAAACATTTGCCTCGCTGTCCTTTTCAATCGACCCAAGAACTTTACGTTAAAGCAAATCGTAACACCCTATTCCTACGACCAATCTCCTTAACTATTTTTGCATCAACCAGCCTTGAAATCGCATATTTTATACTTGTTAAGCTATAGCCACCATCAACAACAGACCCATTACCGGGTTTTATTGCGATCACATCATCGTAGGTAAAATCTGATATGTTAGCTAGACTTCGGATAGCTTCTAATATGGTATTGTCCCGAGAAGTAAGCTGTTGCCTTTTTTTAGTTTCTTTGAGAAATTCAGAGATAATTTTAAAATCTTCAATGTCTGCTATGAGTATATCGTTATCGATGACTCTTTCTTTTTGATTGATCAGCGCAACGGTGCAGAGAAGGTCCAAAATGATCTTGGACATCCGTCGACTTTCTGGTTCCGATCCATATAATGGTAGATCTTCGGCAAATGGCACGACGACTCGATAGGGCCGGAGTTGATTGAAGAATTCTTTATACCAATCTAGAGAATTGGTTTGCTGAATAGACGAATGCGCATTGGCAGAATATCGCTTTTTTATTTCGCTAATGACCCTAGAAGTCATTTGTGGAGACGAATCTGAATGAATGGTGACAAGTCGATTCATGGTATCGTCACGTAATCGATCGGTCGGCAATCCTGTAGTTTGAAGTGATATATGGCCTCTGGCCCTTATTTCCACAGGCTTTCCGTTTACAACGGTAACGTGCCGCACTTCCCCTCGCGTTACTAAGATTCTGAGTAGGTATTGAAGGTCTTCATTTCGAAGGCCGGATAGCTCCTCAACAAAAATGACTTTTCCATTGAGGCAATTGGGGTCTTCTATGCACCTATATATCAGGCTTTTTGCCGATAGCGAGGTTACGCAAATGACGTGATCGTCGGAGAATAGGCGCATGAGTGAGTTAGCGAGTTCGGTTTTACCTGTGGAAGTCTCGCCAATCACGACAGCGCCAACCGGCCTTGCATGGGAGTTTGGAACTCGTGCTAGCAAAGTCGAAGCAAAGGTTAAATAGCCGAGGGCAAAATCTTTAAAATCGCCGACCCATCCCAAAGCTCCGCCCTCAAAATCTGACTGCAAGTGCTTAAAAAAAGATTGGGGCTTAAGTTGATGTGGGGGTTCTCTGAAACTAGAAATGGGATCAGTCCCCAGCAGAGAGTGGGAAGGGTCAAAATAGTCCATGAGCTCACCAATATCGTTTGATTATTTGACGCGAGGTATAAACCAAGCAGTATTAGAGTATTATATAGTTGATGATTCGTTGACGGAAGTGATTTATGGACATTTCCTTACCATAACCATGTTAAGTATCCGTTTAATCTGAACATGGTTCCAGTTTTTACCCCGTCGCGTTGTATGACCAATCCTATTTATTTCTCGGGCCATGGCCCGAAGCGACAATCCCTTGGCTTGAAGGTCCCTTAGAAGGGGCTCTATATCGCGATAGGCTTCATTCGCAAGCCTATTGGCTGTATCACCTGCTCTTTGAGCACCTATTTTTCGCGAGGCTAATGTTAAAGTTCGGCATTGCGGCAAACTCGCCCCAAGCCTTCCCCCCCTAGCTTTATAGGCTGCTAGTGCCGTTTTAGTACGTTCACTAATCCGTCGGGCTTCATCTTCAGCAACAGCGGCGAGTATGTGAATGGTGAGGCGATTTGCATAGGGGTTATCGCAGGCAATGAATTCAACCCCGCTATCCATCAAAGCCGACAGGAATGCAACGTTGCGGGCTAAGCGATCGAGCTTTGCTACAACCAGGGTAGCCTTAGATCTTCGGGCATGAGCCAGGGCTTTGCTAAGTTCACGGCGCTCACCCAATTTACCACTTTCGACTTCCGTATATGAGGCTAATATCTTTACCTTGCCATTTTGCGCATAGGCGGTAATTGCAGCTTCCTGCCCCTCAAGACCCAGGCCCGACTCCCCTTGCTTGCGGGTTGAAACTCGGAAATAAGCAACGATTTTCTTGTGATCCATCCTTGAACCACCTTTCTGAGTTTGATCCTTGAAAAAATGAACGCGAAATTGGGGGACGGTAAGGATTCGTGCGTTAAAGTACCAGATGTGGTTGAATGCCTTGTCAGTCAAGGGTTGCAGGCGTTTCGATGCAGCCTGATTTTTTAAATGGACGGGATTTGCCGATCAACGCCCGTCTCACCGATGTTCGGGTTAATCCAAGCTCTCTGGCAATCTGCGATTTATTCATTCCTATAGCTTGCAGGGCAAGAATTTCTTGGGCTTTTCCAGCAGTGGTCGAAGGTCGACCGTGTTGACCTCCGCGAACACGAGCATCAATAATGCCTGCCTTAACGCGCTCACGTAGAATCTCGCGTTCAAACTCTGCAAAGACAGAAAGTAGCCCAGCCATCGCTCGGCCTGTGGGTGTGGTTAGGTCAAGGGCTTCGGTCAACGAGATAAAGCCTACGCCGAGTTCCGAAAGTTCCTTAAGTGTGACAACCAAATCTGCAAGCGACCGGCCCCAACGGTCAAGACGCCAAACAAGAATAGCATCGATTTCACGCCGCCGAGCTGCTTTGATCAATGGTTCGCGTTTTGGCCGTTCGGATGCGCCTGAGCCCACATCCTCGACCTCATATACAATTTTCCAACCACGATGCTCGATGTAGGAGCGCATCGCACTCATCTGCATTGGCAGTGTCTGCTGATCCTGGGTTGACACACGTGCATAAAGACCGACTCGCACCTTTTCCCCCTGGCCGAAAACCCCACTTAAAACAGTAGGCTGAAAGGCTTGCTAATCAAGGTCAGACTAACAGAAAAAGCTCATGGCCGAAAATTATAGTTTGCGGCCACCCTATAACTGTTTAAACTCCCTCACATAAGTGATGCGCGGAGAACTGCCACCATGCCTAGCGTCAATGAGACTGCATATCCCCGTTTGAAGTCGCATCCGACAGCGAAGGAGCTGGCAGAAGTATACACGCCTAACGCGACTGAGACTGCTTTTGCTTCAAAACACGCGCGGAGTCCGGTAGCACAAGTTGGTCTTCTTGTTTTTTTGAAGACTTTTCAACGACTCGGCTACTTTCCAGCTCTCGCTGAGATCTCGCCGACTATTGTTAGCCATATTGCTCGTGGTATAGGTCTAAAATTTATTCCTCTTGGACTTAAGACTTACGATGAAACTGGAGCGAGGCCCAGACACGCGCAACTCATCCGTGCTTTTCTTAATGTAACGGCCGTTGGTCCTGAAGCCCAGGAAGCGATGACCGAAGCTTGCATCAACGCCGCTGGCACGAAAGACGATTTAGCCGATATTATCAATGTAGCCATTGAAGAACTTGTTCGCCAGCGTTTCGAACTGCCAGCATTTAGCAGTATGCTGCGTGTTGCTAAGAGTGCCCGTGCGAGAGTTAATGGTGGCTACCACAGAGCTATCTATCAAGCCCTTGGTGAAAATGGGCGTAATAAGATTGATTCTCTCCTCGCTCGTGGCTCGCAGTCAATCAAGAGTCATTGGGATCAAGTTAAACAAGAACCTAAAAGTCCAACCGTGGGCCATATGCGCGAGTTCACGGCACACCTTGGATGGCTAAAGAAACTCGATCTAGGAGAAGATTGCTTCGCATTTTTGCCAGATATCAAGATTCGACAATTTGCTGCAGAAGCAAAGTCGCTTGATGCAGCATCGATGCGGGATTTAGCCCTGCACAAGCGCTATGCTATCGCGGCAGCATTGATTCGTTTCCAGACCGCGTGTGGCTTGGACGATCTGGCCGAGATGTTCGTTAAGCGCTTACAAAAAATCCATCAGCACGCAAAGGATGCCCTTGATAAATACCATCTTGACCAAGTGGGTCAGACTCACGTTCTTGTCGCTATGCTACACGAGGTTATCTTAGCGGCCTGCAAATCGAAAGGAAGTGCCAGGGAGCGCCTCAAAACCATCACCAGTGCCGTTGGCTCTGACCCGGATACAGTATTGGAACAATGCGAAGCATTCGGTGCCTTCGCAGAAAAAAACTATCTACCTTTTCTCCCGAAATTTTATAAAGGTGCAAGGGCAGCACTTTTTGAACTACTTGAAAGTATGCCACTCATAGCAACAAGTAGCGATAACGCTCTCCAAAAAGCCATTGGCTTTATACTGGTTCATCGGAAGGTTAAGAGTGAATGGTTATGGCTGGCGGATCTTGACCTTTCTTGGATCAGCGATAAGAGATGGTGGCCATATCTTTCGGCTGCTAAAAAAAATGACCAGAAAAACCTGCGCGTATCGCGCCGCTACTTTGAACTCTGTCTTTTAACCGAAGTCATGAGGGACTTGAAGTCTGGCGATTTGGCGATTCGAGGGGGTGACAAGTTTGCCGATTATAGAACGCAGCTCATCACCTGGGAAGAATTCGAGAAGGAGCGGGCGACCTATGGCGAGCAGGTCGGAATTCCTACTAACGGTAAGTCCTTTGTTAATAAATTGCGTAACGAACTCTCGGCTACGGCCACAGCAACGGACGAATCATTTCCGGACAATCAGCATGCTCGGTTTGAAAACGGGGAAGTCATACTCAGCAAACCGGAACGTCAATCGAAACCGAATGACTTGAAGCTCCTTGACAAACTTCTCACGGAGAGAATGCCGCAGCTAAATATCATCGATATCTTGGCCGATACCGAATATTGGACAAACTGGACAAAACATTTCGGCCCCTTATCAGGACACGAAGCCAAGATAGAGAATCCCCGAAGTCGCTACATTGCAACGACCTTTTGCTATGGCTGTAACCTCGGCCCGACACAAACTGCGCAGTCTATTAAGGGGATTGATCGTCGTCAGGTTTCTCTCGTCAACCAGCGCCATGTAACAGATGATAATCTTGAGAAGGCCATAGTCGAAGTTATCAATGCATATAACGACTTTATGCTGCCGAAAATATGGGGTTCTGGACAACGTGCAGCGGCCGACGGCACTAAGTGGGACCTATACGAACAAAACCTGTTATCAGAGTATCACATTCGCTACGGCGGCTATGGCGGCATTGGCTACTATCATGTCTCTGATACCTATATCGCTCTCTTTAGTCATTTTATTCCATGCGGCGTCTGGGAGGCAGTCCATATCCTTGACGGCCTTTTGCAAAATCAATCCGAGATCCAACCTGATATTCTGCATGGCGATACGCAGGCACAAAGTGCGCCGGTCTTTGCGCTCGCCTATCTGCTCGGTATCAAACTTATGCCCAGGATTCGGAACTGGAAAGATTTGAAAATTTTTCGACCAGAGAAAAGATCTCTCTATAAGAATATAGACCCACTTTTCGACGAAGTCATTGACTGGAAATTGATTGAGACTCACTTCCAAGATATGTTAAGAGTTGCCGTCTCTATTAAAGCAGGGCATATCACGGCGGCAACAATTCTCAGACGCCTTGGTACATATAGCCGAAAAAATAAGCTCTACTTCGCTTTTCGAGAACTTGGAAAAGTAGTTCGCAGTATTTTCCTGCTTAACTATCTGAGCGATGCTGATCTCAGGCGAACAATTACAGCAACTACTAACAAGTGCGAGTCATACAATAACTTTACTCAGTGGGTGGCCTTCGGCGGCGGTGGGGTAATTGCCGAAAATAGCCGCGAAGACCAGCGAAAGTTCATTAAGTACAATCATTTGGTGTCCAGTCTCGTGATTATTCATAACGTCGATGCAATGACCAAGATTCTCGATGCCCTTAAGTCAGAGGGGCGTGAATTTAGTCGGGAAGCATTGGGAGCAATCGCACCGTATAGAACGGACCACATCAATCGGTTTGGAGATTATACTTTGAACCTAGAACGTCGCCCAGAGCCCTTGGCGTATGGCATACAAGTCGCATCTTCTGAAATTTAATCCGGTATTGAAGCCGAGAAAAATATGAGGACCTTTATGAGCAACTCTCCGCCTGATAAGCCCGGGCCTATTGATAAAGAGACCTTGCCAGCTGTGACTTCTAGCCGGACGATAGTCGACATTGATGGATATGAGGTAGTGTTTAAAGAAATATCAGCTGAGCTTGAAAAGGCTAGGCGAAATATTGCACATGTGGTCAACTCAGCCATGTCTGTTTCTTATTGGGAAATTGGAAGGCGGATCGTTGAACTTGAGCTAGCTGGGCAAACTCGAAGCGAGCTCTATGGGAGGCAGATTGTTGATCGGCTGAGTGCCGATCTAAGTAATCGATTTGGTAGAGGTTTTTCTAGGCCAAATCTCTATAGATTCAGGTCTTTTTACCTTATGAAAAAGATTGTCTCAACACCCGTGAGACAATCTTTCCCCCTGAGCTGGTCCCATTACCTATTGCTTATGTCAGTTCAAGACTTGGAGGCTCAGGCCTTTTATGAGGAGGCATCGGTGCGCCATGGCTGGAGTCGCAAAACCCTAGCTCGTCAAATCGACACCAATAGCTTCGAGCGCATGCAGCTGTCGAAAAACAAAAGCGAATATCTGAAGAAAATTGGCACTCCCATGCCTGAAGATGCATTATCGGCTGAGGCGGAGATCAAGGATCACTTCGTCACCGAATTTCTTGATTTGAAGGACGAATATTCAGAGAGCGACCTTGAGCAAGCACTGATTAGCGACCTCGAGAGCTTTCTTTTGGAACTTGGCAATGACTTTACATTTTGGGGGCGGCAAAAGCCTTGCCGAATCGGTGATGAGCTCTACCGCGTAGATTTAGTCTTTTTTCATCGGGGCCTGCGCTGTCTTGTGCTGATAGATCTTAAAATCGACAAGCTTTCGTATAACGATGTTGGACAAATGAATCTTTACGTCAACTACGCTAAAGAGCACTGGACAAACGAGGGTGAGAATCATCCCGTCGGCCTTATTTTGTGTGCAGCGAAAAATGAGGCTGTTGCCCAGTATGCCTTAGCAAACTTGCCGTATATCAAAGCTCGTGAGTATCAGCGCTCGCTGCCGGATATCCATTTACTTGAAGAAAGGCTCCGCCACAGCCGACAACTTCTTCTGGAGCTCGGCAAGCGTCAAAAAATCGACAAAGGCTCACCAGAATAAAGAGTAATTTCAGGGTGTTGTGCAGACTTAGAGGCGGCGAAATTGAGCGTAAAGATCAAGCCATGAAAGCATTGGCCTGCAATGGTTTTGACCACTTCTGGTACTTTAACGCACGAATCCTTACCGTCCCCCAAATTCGCCTTTCTACGGCCGAAAGCCGCGTCCTCCATGCTCGGACATTCCCTGTCCCAAGCGCCTGCTAAAGGCGCGCTTTTCCCGTGAGGACCAATTATGGCCGAACTGGCAGAGCCCTAAACGCGATTAGACGCCTAATTTGGTCATTCTTCCTTAATGTTACAATACCTGGAACGGTCGTTCCAGTCTCTGTACCAGTCAATTTAAAATCAGACATTGAATGATTTTACGTTATTTGCTAAAATTTATGTATATTTCATTCAGAATATTTTGAATGATTTTACGTTATTTTTTAAAAGATATGTATATTTCATTCATTTGGGGGAGCATGTGAGCCTGGAGGGACAAAAAATCAATGAGAAGAAAAAGCCAGAAGAGATTCTGCGCGACCTAGGCGTTTTTCGAACCGCCGACGCAATCAATTCTGGAATCTCTCAACCCACTGTTTCAAGGCTAGCGATGAAAGGCATGCTGGTTCGGCTGGAGCATGGCCTCTACCACCACAAAGACGCTGATATTGATCCCAGCACTCTGGATTTTATCGTAGCTTGCTCGCGGCTTGGACCTGATTCTGTAATTGGTGGCCTAACTGCTCTATTCCAGTATGTGTTGATCCCCCAGGTACCCCAGCAGACTTGGGTAATGGTCCCACACAAAAATCAGGGAAAATTCCCGCAGTATCGTATTATCCATACAAAACATGATCCAAAGGTTGGGATCGAAAGCCACGGCCTCTATCGCATCGTTACTATTGAACGAGCTATCGTCGAAGCGTTTCGATATGCCACTAAAATGGGATACCAGACAGCCCTGACTGCGGCGAGAACTGCTCTTCAAGAAAAAAAGACCAGTGAAAAGAAGCTGCATGAAACAGCCAAGCAACTAGGACTGTGGCAAGTCATGGTCAAAAATTGGGAGGCAATCACAACAAAATGAGCACAACTTCAAAAGCACAAATACAAGCTATCCAGGCGAAACTAAGTAATATCGCTAAGCAGCGTGGGTCGACATCACAGCAAATGCTCACTATTTTCCTACTTGAAAGGACAGCCGTCAGATTACTGACCGACGTAACTCTTCAAAGCAACCTAGTTTTCAAGGGAGGTTATGTTGGTGTTAGAGTTTACAACTCTCCTCGATATACCACCGATCTGGATGCAGTCGTGCGAGGAATGGACCCAAAAGATGCCGTCAATCGGATCAAAGCAGCAATGTCCGTTGATAGTGGGGACGGTGTATGGTTTCAGTATGAAGCGACGGAAGACCTCAAAACACAGGGTGATTATGGTGGTATTGGAATATCCTTTCGTGGTGGATTGGGCGAACCACCAGCAAAAATATCAAAGTCTCAGCTGATTCATATCGATTTGGGAATTGGGGACCCGGTAACGCCAGCGCCGCGACTGATTTCGACCAGTTTTACGATAGGGGAAGGTAGCCTGACGTGGCAGGTTTACCCAGTCGAAACAATTTTGGCAGAAAAACTCCATGCCATGGTCATTCTTGGTGACAGGAATTCGCGTTCGAAGGATGTCTACGATATCCAATTGTTTTTGCCACAAGCAAATCCGACCATGTTGCGTGAAGCTATTAAAGCCACATTTACCTTTCGAGGAGACGAGCTTCCTACTGTGATATGGGAAGTTCTTGCATCGATTGATACGAGTGTCTTGAAGCGAGGGTGGGCTACGGCGGTTTCAACGACAAAATCGTCCCCTCAATTCGAGGTGTCCTTTGAAAATGTAGTAAATACCTTGAAGAGTTGGGATATTTGACTTCAATCAGGAAGATTATGAATTAAGGTCCAATCAGGAGGCGAAAGAAAGTCTCTAACAGGCTCCCCTGGACGCCTCTAGGGTATTGTCCATTATCGGGAGGATGGGAATGAAACTAGGCATGCTCACTTGAACAAACTTCAAAATGAGGTTAGGACAACCTTAAAAAGCCAAACTTTGACTTAGGCAAAGACCAGTTGAAAACTCTCCACTTAACAATACCTTGGAAAAAAGGGCGCTGATTACCCTATCATCCTTGCATAATTCCTGGTCAGGCCTCGACAGATTCAGAAGGAGTGATTACCAACGATTCGAGATACGACTTAGCGTTTTGACTGATTTCTGCTATAATTATCGGCATCTTCTCCATCATTCAAGACTGGAAAGTTGCGCGAATTCGAGGAACACAGATGTCTGGACAGACAAGCAGAAGCGGCTTTCTCTTTTCGGATATCTATCTGCTCGATCTTGCCCTTCGAGATTCGCTGGACGTTGACCTTTCTATTTTGTCAGGGCAAGCGGATGGAAAGCCAAAGTATGGAATCGAAGCCTCGATAAAGGATGGCGATGACAAGGACTGGGACGTACTAGTCATCGAAACCGATAAATGCAGAGTTCAAGAAGTAAAAAGCGGCGCCATTTCTGCACAAGATCGACGTGTATTTTGGCTTCGGATCAGATCGCTGGTGTCCGACAATGGGCACGAGAAGGTTGTTCCTCAGTTGGTGGTTAACAGCGAAAACAGGCCAGCCGCATTCCCTGCTTGGCAAGGGCTCCGTGCTCATGCCATTTCAGTCTCGGCATTGCAGCTCCCAAAGGACTCTCCGAAGGACCATGTAACGAACGTCGAGAAACTCATGGAAGAAGCGCTGTGGTGGATGTGTTGCGCGACCCATATCAAGAGCAGCGATAAAAAGGAACGAAAGATTGCCTCCAGAGTCGTGGAGCCAGCAACCGCCTTGCGGCTGCTAAGATCCTTCGACCTCATTCTTGTAGAAAAGAGCAAATTGGATGAGGCTCTTTCGATAAAACTGTCTCGACTTTTCAGTGGTCTTGATCATCGGATTGCCAGGAATCAACTTCAGGGGTGGCTGACGAACAAGGCCGTATCGGAGCAGAACGATCTCAAGCTATTCTCTGCGATCGACCTGATTACTGAAGTCGAAGTGTTGCGAAAATTTGTGGAGCGTCCAAAGGACGGCATCCGTCTGCTTAAATTTCTTGCTGACGAATGCCGCACTGCAATTCTTCAGTATTGGGCTTCGAAAACGGCCACAGAGAATATCCCCGAACTAACAATCGACCGAACCCAACCCGAAGCAGCCTCCTGGTTGGCTTCGCAGAAACGAGAAAATCTTGTTCTTCTTGGCGAGGCCGGACAGGGCAAGTCGGTTTGCATGCGGCAGATCTACTCCCACCTGCAACGTTGTCCTGACGTATCTGCGTTTCTGCCGTTTCGGGCCTCTGACATGCAACGATGGGACGAGCGGAGCTTTGGGGGTGATTTCGCCGTTGCGATCGAACTTTTCATCGACATTTCCTATCTCGGAGGAAAGCGCCCAACCATCCTCGTCGATGAATTGGATCAAGTTAATCACGCAAAACGAAAGCAAATTTTGCATGCTCTTGATATGGTGTCATCAAAACAAGAAGTCTCTATAGTTGTTTCCTGTCGATCAGTAGACTGGCAACGAGATGGCGCTCAGTTACCAAGATCTAAGACGGTTGAACTCGCAAAGTGGGAGAGTGCACTTGTCGAGCAAACAATCACTGGCGATCAGATCGCACGATCGCTTTCTCCAGCGCTGAAAGAACTCGTTCGAGTGCCGTTCTATCTGGATCTGCTCGTCCGAACTTTCGATGGCGAAGACTCGGACCCCAAGGGAATCGAAACCAGGCATGCGCTGCTAAGTGCCTTTTGGAATGCGAAAGTGATTGCTGGACATGACGCGTCGTTTCGTGCCGGGATCATTGAACGAGCGATCGACCATGAGTGTATAGGGAGAGCGCTTCGGATCGCTGACGTTTCTGAAGCCGAAAGGACGAGTCTTGACTCTCTTGTCTCATGCGGCGTCTTAACGAAACCATCCGCTCATCAGGTCGTTTATTTTAGGCATCCGCTGTTTCTGGCGTTTGCAGGATCGCAGCGGATCATTGAAAAAATTGCCCCGGAGCAGATCCACTCCGAGATCGCAAGGATCAAAGTATCCGTAGTCCGTTGGGGATTGCATAGAGCAGTCGTCGAAGCCATGTGTGAGGGCAAGAAGAGCGAATTTTATCCGTTGATATCAATTGATCAGTATATGCAGAAGTCAGATGCCAATGTTAGCCATGATGTTGCTGACATTCTTGGCGAATTCGAATGCCTCGACTCGATCTTCATAGAACAATGGAAAGAACTGGACCCTGACTTCGGCGCAAGGCTTTTGAGAGCCGCCACCAGAACACGCAATGGAGCTTGGCTAAAAAAGATTGCCGCCTGGCCTCAAACCAAAGGCTGGGCCGCTTCCGTTAATTGGATCAACGTGGATTTTTTCCGTGCGTGCTTTGAATATGTAGGAGAAATGAGCAAGCAGACCGAGATTGCTGCAGCAACATTGAGTGTATGCCGAGGACTACGCGAGTGGTCTGAGTCGAACAAACTGCCAAAAGACAATAGATATGCAAATTGGGTACGAGCGCGAATTGTCGAGATAGTTGCGACCACCGACCCGACGAAGGTAACGATTCGCTGGATAAGTGAACTCTCTGTCATTTCAGACTATCGCTTGATCAGCGCATGCCTTGGGGTGTTGCCCGTTCTAGCGTTTGCTCATAGCGGCGACCTGAATGCTCTCGCAGAAATAGACGAGTCATTTAGAAATCTTGTGTCCCTGCGAAAGAGTGAAGGCGTTTGGGATGTTTCCGAGGAGTTTTGGAGCGCCCCAGTTTTTGACCACGACGCGCTCGATTGGTGCTTGTTAGGAACAAGAAAAGGTGAGTACGCAGGGCTCCTCGCTACGAATCCCCCACATTTCTTAAAGACTGCTGTCGACCTCTTCGAGGGCTGTTGGCTGCGTGAACAGCGAAGAAAATCGGCTCGCAACAAGAAGCTCAGGGAAAGTTCAGTTGGTGACCTGGGAGAAATCTATGAGGCTCTTTACAAGGATGATCTCAAGGTTCCAACTGGCGATGATTGGTTTGAGCGGGACTATCCCGAATATACGTATTGGGGAGCAGGAGACACAAGTGGGGATTGCTTCAAACTAGCTCGCGCCATAGCTCATGCTGTTCACGAGATGTCAGCGCGAGGAACTTCCGAGCTTTCCAAAGTAATTGAGGTTGTCAGAACGAGCAGATCCCCAACGACTCACGCTATACTTGTCAACGTGCTTTTCGACCTTCCGAGCTGCGCACTGAGACACGAGACTCTCATGCGTTACCTGATGGATCGGAGATTCTATGACGTGCCAGGAACTGCGTTTTGGATTGAAAAGGCCATAGCTGCTGTATGGTCCGAAATCTCATCCGTGGATAAGAACAAGGTGATTTCAGTAGCACTCGAAGCATTCGACGATGACGAGTTTCATAAGAATCATCTCCTAGCTCAGTTGCCTGAATCCGACGTTCCGGAAGGTTGGCGTTTGACTGTACAAGCGTTCAAACAGTCCGATAAATTTTTCCAGCTATCTGATCCAACACAGCGGGAGCGTATTTCGGCTAGATTTGAATCCGACCATTCCGCAGATGGAGACTTCGCCGCATGGGGAGCGGTCTCAATTCAGGAAGCTATGAAAGCTCTGCATAAAGCCACAAAGCAGCTTCCGCAGCAGCCTCGGCTGAGTATTGACCAGACCTCAGCCCTCTGTGCTGAGGTGGATAGAGCCGTCGCCGAGTTAAATGGTGATGTTGGGTCATTCCGAACTGAAACGTGGATCTTTGTTTCCATTGGAAAAGTCTTCGATGCTTGCACCGGGCTGAATGGAAAGAAGGATACAACTGGAATCTGGCCATCAATAAAAACAGCACGCCTAATAGCTACTACCTGCATGGATATATTGGAATCTACGGCAACCGTATTCGAGAACGACGAGTTCGACGACTCCGCCTTGCTTCAGCTCGACTATATGCGTGTACTTGATTGCATCGACTCTGTTCTCATCCATCCGGAGCTAAGGATATCTGACATTTTGAACAGATTTGGTATTTACGTTGTTCAGGCGTTGTCTCGTCAAAGCGAAAACATGCGATGGGCATTCGGAATGGAGATTAGGCCGTTTAACTGGTTCGCAACGCCGACAATCGACACAAAGTCTTTATTCGTGGAGGTTGCAAAAGGTGCGAAATCATACAAGACGTTGTCCCTATACATTAACCTCTTTCGATACCTCGATGACAACACTGTTGGGCAATGCTTTAGTTTGCTGTTGAATCGTGATGAGTTTGTGGACGCTAAAGAATATCTATCTTCGCTCGGTAGAACCTTTGGCGCATATGGAGTATCTCAAGGACCAAACGCGACAATAGTTAATGAGCTCTTTGACAAAGCGATCCGAGGAGAACACGAGGCCAAGGTTCTCGCCAATGAACAAGCGCGACTTGAGTTCCTCTGGGACTACTTGTTTGGGCTCAAGGAGGCCGCATCCCAAAACTGGGAAGAATGTGTTCCTGGTACCTACTGTTATCGGATTCAGCATCTATGGGAGCTAATTTATGATTCAGAGCGGAAACGGGCAACGAAGCCAGAAAATTTTTGGCTGTATGCTACGTCTTGGATTAGCGACCTAGCGACTCCCGAATCTACTAGGATTTTGAAGCCGTGGTTTGTCCCTCTAACGTCTGTAATAAGAGAGGCAGTCCAGTCAGGGTCAAAGTACGACATCTATATGATCTTCGATCAGATCCTTGAAAGAAAGAACAACTCATTTCGCGGAACGTTCTTCCTGGTGGGGTTGGATTGGTACACTGAGTTGGCTCAACTTGTTGTGAAGCGTGCAGACGGCAGCGATGGCGATCCGCGAGCCGGAGACATCACGAACGCCAAGTGGCAATCGTGGGTCGACGTACTCGATAAGTATGGAGAGGCAGCCGCGTTGATTTGCGAGAATCTCACGCCAACGACGTTTCAGCTCAACTCTTGCGTCCAGGTAATGGAAATTGTGAGTAAAGCGCCCTTCGAATCAAGAAAGTGTGAGGGGTATCTTCGAAGGATGCGAGACGTTGGCGAAGGGCTCGTCAAGGATTGAGACCTGCAATCTTTCGTTTAGGTGGCTTAGTCCGTTTGCCGTCATCAATCGACGCCCTCGCTTTATGGGGGCAGAATGAATGAACCGCAAAGTACCACGAAGCTGAGCAGCAGCACCGATCATGCCGCGCCCAATGCCGGGCGCTTCGGCATATCGAGTTTGAACGTCCCGTAAGGATTGACGTGCGCAAAGATCAGAGGCGAAAGGGTCGCCGTTCAATTGCATAGTTCACCAGCAACAAAAAACTGACTAGCATTACCACAAGCACTTTTATCTTTAACAAGCCTAAATTTTGACATCATCGTTCAATTCCAGAATTTCTACTAAAAGTTCCTGTTACTTTTTATCATCACCAGACAGCATCTATCTCAGTGATTCGGCAATCGACACCCTCGCATTGCATCAGCAAAGATGGGGGCGTCTCACCACAGAAATATTTATAAGAATCAATCTCTAGGAATTTGAACGTATTCCGCTCGGGAAAGATGTTCTGCCCAGACAACTTTTTGCAAAGCAACCCAAAATCAGCCTTGGTCATCGGACCCATTTCGAACTGAACTCCATAAAAATCAATCGCCGCCCTGCTTAAGGGATCATCATAAAAACTATCCGCAACAATCCTAGCTTCCTTAGCTTGACCAGGCTTCTCGATAAATACCGAGACATTTCCGATAGACTCTTCACTTAAAGCGATCCGAGGAAACTCGGTAGGGTAATCATATTCGACTTGATACCCATTCCCGCTAAAACCACCAAGAGACAACCGTTCGAGCATCAGCTCGTCGTTGCCAGCTCTAGCTCTGAGAGTCTCTCCGGCGAACAGCGATACACCATCTTTGGTGGCCTTAAAAAAGACTTTTTTGCACTTTTCATTGTCAAAAAAGCCATACTTGCAAGCAGCTACTTTTTTGGTTGGATCGATGTCACTTGGCATTTCACTGTTGCGTAAACAGTATTCGCTCTTGTTAGACCCAACTCGACAAGCGCGGACACAGCTTCCATCGTCACGCTTAGTTTCACCGATTTCACAGGATTGTGCTTGTGCAGCATCAGCTTGATCACCTGGCTTTGTCAAATTGGTGCCATCATCAATTGCTTTCTTGTCACCACCTCCACCGCAAGAGGCTAAAACAATCAGCATTAGCCCTTCCAATGTTGGCGCTGTCCATGAACTGAATTGCATGTTATTTCCTCCATTAAATACCATATTTCTTCCGCTTTTCATCGAGGGTACTTCGCCCAATACCCAGTGAACTTGCGACATCGCCAAGTTTCGCGTGCCTTGCCATCGCCGCCTGAATAACGAACTTTTCAAACAGGGCCACCGTATCATGCAGCGGTTGATCGTTTCGTAAGGCACCTTCAATAATTCGACCACTATCGGCAGGTATTCCCTGAATTCCTAGAGCTTTAGTCGAAATATTCTCTTCCCCAGGAGGCAACATATGTTTAACCACTGGAAGATTTTCGGCCCGAATTTCCTGCTCATTCCCTTCAGCTTCAACAATTAGGGCTTGCAGCACCATAAACAGCTGCCGGATATTACCTCGCCAATAATATTCCCCACATTTTTTGGCAATGCGCTGGACTTCACTCTCAGGAACATTGACCCCATGGCGGGCAAAGCAGAGGTCTACCAAGACGGGCAGGTCCTCTTTTCTCTCTCTAAGCGGGCTCAAGCTGATGTCAAAACCGATCAATCGAGTGCGCAAATCAAGCAGGAAACGACCTGCATCAGTCTCATCATCAAGATCACGAGTCGTTGCCACGATCACTTGAAAGTATGAGTGGAGCTCTTTGGTGTCGCCCAATCGAAAATAAGTTCCATCTTGCAAAACCCTCAAAAGCCTTTGCTGGCAGTCAATAGAAAGCGCATGTATTTCATCCAAAAACAGAATTCCACCATCAGCCTCCCCTACAAAGCCATTGGTCGTTTGATCTGCTCCTGTAAATGAACCCTTCTTGTGGCCAAATATAGACGATATTGCTGTCTCGCCACGAAGATTAGCGCAGTTAACCGGGATAAATGGAAGAGGACCGCTGATCTCAAATCGACGGCGATGGATGAGCTTCGCAACTTCTTCTTTGCCAGTGCCGGTTTCGCCAAAAATGACCACTGGCACTCGACCATGGGCAGCAACTTTACGGACAGTTTCTCGAATTGCTTCAGCAATAACGACACCATCGGGGCAGTGCTGTCTAATTCTCTCTGGAAGGCCTGCCTCCTTTGGTCGGCGCTTAACCAGAAAGCCCATGAGTCGCCGACTTCGGGCAGCGTTGAGATGAATCAAGAGCTCATCTTTGCTAATGATCGGCTTGCGAAAAAGGTATTCTGCCCCCTCGCTCAACACCTCCCTATAGGTCTCAATCTTTGGATCTGAGGTCATAGCTAACGGAATGACTTCAGGCATATTCTCCTTCAAATAGCGGAGAATCTTGATCCCTTCAAATCCGTTGTAGTTTAACTGCCCATTAAGGTGGATGTCGGTCAGCACATATTGAAAGCTGATATTTGCCAGCTGATTAAGAGCATCTTTATCATTGAGAGCGCCGCGTGCTTCCAAACCTGCCTCGCGCGCCATCTCTAGATACCGTCCGAGCTGAGATCCATCGTCTTCAACGATCAAAATTGATCTATTTGTTTTCGATGATTGTTCACTCATGTTAATCAATCCTTTCTTGCTTATGCTCTGACCGTCCCCTCACCCTGCGGACAATCTGTTTGGCAATCTTCTCTGGTGCGTCTTTTCCATTTTCCATCATAATGGGAATGCCCATTGCCAAATATTTTTCAATTAATTCATGGTCGTCGGTAAAAACCAAGCTAGGAACTTGATCTCCATGCACTGCTAAATAAATCTTTAATGGGTAACTAGCCAAAGCACTCAAAACCTCTTCTTTTCGCCCAATATCCAGAATGGAAATAAGGACCGACTGCTGCTTTGGTTGATCCGATTGATTAATCTCGTCATCTAGCAAAGGATCATTTTTGATTTCCACAGTGTCAGGTAGTCTGATTTGAAAAATTGATAGGTCATTTGTTCTAATATATTCGACAGTTCCACCATGGCCACACACAATACTTTTGACGTTAAAAAGACCAATACCTTGACCTCCAATCTTGCCAAAAGATTGCCCGCGATGAAAAAGACTTTGCTTAATTTCGGGCGGGACACCTGGTCCATTATCGGCAACCGATAGAGTAAGATCTCCCCCGGTAACACGGGAGCTAATCAAAATAGTCGATGATCCGGCTTCAGCAGCATTTGTGATCAAGTTGAATAAAGTACGTTCGATCGCTACCCGATCTATATGCAAGGCAACGCCGTCAGTTGCAGAATCCGCCTTGATCGCGAGGCGTTCTGAGCCAAGAGTTTTCATCGCATCTGAGGCGATTGCCTGCAAATCAATGAAGCCTATTTCGATTTTCAGTGGTGTTGTGTCTGCGTCTTTTCTAAATCCAGCAATAATTCCATGGATTCGTTCTACAGCCCGTCCCATCTCTAATTTCCAGTCTAAAAACTCTTCCCAGGTCTTCGTGGAAGCAATCAGCTCGAAAACCGCGAGAGGATTTTTGATATCATGAGCAAGATTTTGCATAATTTCTGCTCGTTGCCGGTCTTTTATCGACTGAAACTCCGCTTGTCTTTGCATGTCTAAAAGCTGATGCACGCGCCTTACGACAATAACAGAAAATGGTATAAGCATTGACGTAAGACCGAACTGCAAGGTATGCCGCGTCCAAGGCAGTATCTGCAATCCAACCATCAAGTCATGGATGGCAAAACCAATCATAAGAATGAGACCAGCTCCGATAAAGCCAGCATCTGCCTGTTTTCGAGCAATGAGTAGGATGGTATAAACTGTAAGCACCACGAGCGTCACAGGGACAAGACAGTTATACGGAAATAGCGGAGTCTTAGGGTCAATTGCTCCATATCCAACTAAAATAGTCGCGCCGGCAGCATATGCCAAATGCACAATTGACAGCCAAAGAAGGATCTTTTTAGGAGGATTGCCAAATACCTGATAAACAAAAAGAAGAACAAAGGCCGGAATCAAGTAGAGTGATGTTAGGTCCAACCAAGCCCAAAACACTGCGTCTGGAATTAAAAATAGCTTGATCTGATTGCTCGAATTCGAAAATACCCATGTTCCAATAGCAGATGCGAAGAGAGAAAAGGCTAGGTAAGGCTTCGCCTTTCTCATCGAGAGAGCAATGATAAGATTGATCATTGCAGCCATAAGTGAAACCGTGGCTAAGACAATAATATCAAAATTTTCTGTTATCATGTTCGCGATGTGCTCAGCCCGCGATCCGAGTATGACTTCGTCACACAGGCCAGACTTGGGATCAGATGATCTGCGAACATTGAAAACAAGGTCTTTACCCTGAAATTCTGCTGGTAGAGACACAATATGCCAAGGAAGGCCAAGAAATTTTCTGTGACCATCACTCATCTCACCAAATCGATAGATCTCGTTTCCATCAACTGACATCACAAATGGTTGATCGAGCAGTTTTATAAGTATGCTCGGATCCTGTGATTCGAAGGGTGGCAAATGAATTCGAGCGGCGATCTTGTTACCATCTACTTTGAATGTAGGAATACATGGCAGATCCACACTTTGCCAAGGCGTCCAACCTTGCGGGAAGGCTTTTGATTCCCACGAGATTTCCCAACCCTTTTCGAGCCTAATCGTAGATGCCGCTCCAACCCCACTGAAAATGAGGAGAGTAAGGCTTGTCACAAGGATGGAAACCCAATTCATCAAACGCAGTTTCCTCCCGAATGCCCTTGAGCAACTTCAAATGAGGAAAGATTTATATCCATTGCGCTTACGGCATCTTTTGCCTTGGGGCTTAGTAGCACATTAAGTTCTTGAATTTGGCGATCACCACTATATCCAGGGTGCGTGCATATCTCAGAAATTCCCTCTGGCAGACTCATTAAAATTTCACATAAGGACTCGATGGTGCGTCCTTTAGTTGTAAACTCATAGCAAAAATAGTCTGGAAACGAGATTCCACGCTTTACGACTTCGTCGCGAATCAGCTTACCTCTGGCTTGAACGATCTCCCAAGGTACACCGGTCATTGATGTGAGCTTTTGATCGTCTCGTGCAAAACACTTATCAAACGGCATACGAATCGGTAGTCGATATTCCTCGGCTAGCTCAATGACAACCTTAAATAACTGAACATCCAGGTAAATTTCGGGCCTATGGTTATCAAGATGTGTGGGGGTGAGACCAGCTGCTAGAAATTTTTCGATTTGAGCTCTAAATTCAGCCTTTAGGTGAATCGGACTAATTTCCCATGATTTTTGGATTATTGGATCAAACTCTCCGATCAGTGGATTGATCAAACTTGGTATTTTTGCTGCTTCTAGAACTGGCTTGCCCTGATAGAAATTGAGATGAACCCCAGCTCTTAAAGTTGGAGTTTCAAGAAGGCGCTTGGCTGCATAGGTAAAACCATCAAAATTGACAACAACAGATGTCGACGACACGATCCCGTTGAGATGCGCATCAAACACCCCGTCTGTGGTTGGTGTATCAAAGCCGCAGTCATCTGCATTCACGATTAAGTAGCGTTTCATAGTCATACCTCAAAGTGCCGGCCCATATTTTATCCTT
Organism: Oligoflexus sp.; assembly: GCA_041737755.1. Classification (GTDB taxonomy): domain Bacteria; phylum Bdellovibrionota_B; class Oligoflexia; order Oligoflexales; family Oligoflexaceae; genus Oligoflexus. The sequence goes on along the minus strand of JBGSRE010000491.1, from coordinate 25,537 downwards.
AACCTTTATCGCGAGCTCTCTGACCGAGAAAATGGCGATCAAGCCCGTCTTTGACAAAATTCTTGATAACAGCTTGCCGGGAAACATTTAGAAGCAACGCCAGCTGATCAAGCTCCTGTAGCATTGTCGCTGACAGGTCCAGGTTTACCTTGGTGATTGCTTCACTGGAGGACACATCTGGAACCTCACGGCGGGGTTTGGTTCGCTTGCCGCTTTGAACTTTATTTGCCTGGGGCCTAGCTCCTTGCCGTTGAGTCTCAATTCCTTCAACCATGCTTCCCTCAAAATTTCCAACCATTGATCCCTACTGAACCTCCCGAATAATAGCTTTTTGGTGTCCAATGCTCAATTCAAAAGCATAACTGTTATACTTTCAACGGTCATAGGACATATCTTTCGCCGATTTGTCCGCAGACATGCCAGTATCTGCTCCAGATTTACCTTCGGGTGAACGATCCCCAAATGCCGCACTAAGCCTTATGTGAATATTGCGTAACTGCTCAGTAACTTTAAGTTTAAAGCCATCCCATGCAGTCAATTCCTTCTCTGGTTTAGATTTGATGGCATCGCGCAATTGACTCTTGGTGATTGAATAGTCTTGTGACGTATCCTTTTCATGGGACGCTCCCAACATGCGCCCAAGTGACAACTTAAATAGCTCCCGCTCCTCTTTGGATCGCTCTTCAATCGGAAGGGCTACTAATCGCTGCCGTTCATCCATTGGCACACCTCCCAGCGTTTGCTGATCAACAAACACGGCTGGTTTTTCACGCCCCCGAGAAACCGCAACGTAGAATTTTTCCCGGTCCATCAATGTGCCATCAACGAGAACCAAAACCCGATCAACAGTGGACCCCTGCGACTTATGGGTGGTTATGGCGTATGCATGGCGAAATGATTTGAAGGTTGAGGGGTCGAACTTAACCCGACGTCCGTTTTCGGTTTTTACGGTTATTGTCCTAGAACTACTGGTGTTTAGTGGCTTTTTTATCTTTTCAATAGTTGCGACACCTGAATTGTAGATACCTTTTTTTTTAAAATTTGAGGTGAAGACTATTCGGTCTCCTGCCGCGAAGCATCGTTGACCATGATCTGTATCAATAACAAGACCCTGCTCTAAAACACCGCTTTTTACCAACTGATCACGCGCGAGAAGATTCAAATGGTCGACTTCAGCATTGGTAGTCACCACCATGAGCGGAGCCTTTGCGAGGCCACTCGCATCTATCTGATTTTTCCACTCAGAGATAATAGCTTGTCGAGCCTCATTGCGATTCTTTGAAATTTGCAAGGCATCTCGCTGATCAAATTCATCGATCCCTTGTCGAACACGCCCTTCAGCGAAGTCTTTGATGGCTGTTTTTAGCCATTCATCCTTTTGCCGCATAATTTCGGTCAATCGTTTTGATCCGAACTCGCGCTTCATGGAGCCAAAAGCCTGCCCAGCTGCAATTGGTTGGATCTGCTTTTGATCGCCAATACAAATCAATTTGGTATGGCTGTCTTTGCAATGACGCATCAGCTCACGCATCTTGCGACTATCCAACATCCCAGCTTCGTCGAGAACGAGCACGGACCGACCATGGAGGGGGTTTTCCCCTTTGCGCTGTTCAATCAGGAGTGAGTCAACACTCTGGCAATCTTTGATCCCGCTGCCCTCTTCGAGATTTTTTGCAGCCTTGTTGGTAAAAGAGATGCCGCGAACCTCGTAACCACTGGCTTCATATGCCTCCCTCACAGCTGACATTAAGAAACTCTTGCCCGTTCCTGCATCGCCTTCAATAAAAGTGACTCCATCTTTACCGCCCACCACATGCCTTAGGGCCTCTGCCTGCTCACTTTGTATCGTTGGTCGCTTTTCAAGAACCTGAATTATGGTGTTAGCAGGCACCGGGTGTTGATTTTCTTGCCGCCTTTCAGCGACGATTAACATATTCTCCTGCTCAATTTTTGCCATTTCCTGTGTACTATAGCGATTTTCATTGAACCTATTTGGACCAAGAGCAACTACCTCTCCGTCTTTTTTCGCCTCTCGTGCCATAGCCAACGCTGTATCAGCACCCGTCTCGGTGATGGCTGCCTCGGCCGCAGCTCTATAAAGATCAAAGTCGTTGAACGTGGATGATCTTGCCGTTAGCTTTTGTAGGCTTTCGCTCATAACCTCGCGATGATCCTTGCCATTGAATGGCGTCTGCTCTTGATTCGGACCTTGAAGATCCAAAACCACGGATTGCTCAGTTGGTCCAAATCCAAATGCAGAGTTTTCTTTTTGCCAACGATCGAAGTCGCGGACCACTCGTTCACTACCCTTCTCAGCACGGGTATCAAGGGCCAAGAGCTCCTTTGTCACCGCCGAAGCACTCGATCTGGTCTGTCCTTGACGCTCCAAGGCCGCTTCGATCGCCTTGGACCGAGAACTCTGAGCATCACAAACAGCCGCAGGAACTTGCGACAATTCGAAACTGTCTTTGGTCCTGTGGGTTTCAAAACCCAATGCCTTCATACGATCGGCCATCTCGGCCTTATAAATGGCTCCAGCGGCCATGTAGGCTCGATAGATAGGGTAAGGGTGTAGAGTCCGCCACTTCCCGTCAGATTTGGTTTGTGCCACGTTAAAAACGATTGCGTGGGTATGGAGCTGCGGCTCCTCAGCCCTGTTGGATGAGTGCTGAAAGAGAGCTGCGACCATTCGTGCCTGCTCGACCCCAGCTCCCCCCTTGCCCACCCGAACACATGTGGCCTCGTCATTGATAAACCCAAGAGCCCGAGCAACTGCTTCACGATGGGCTGATTCAATGTCGATCCGAAGATCGTCCGATGCATTTGACCAGGCTATGGAAACACTTTTTGGTGGTGAGAAAGTCAGATCCCAACCAGGATGGTGATCTTCACCGGGGTTTTGGCAAAGAGCTGCCTTGCCATCGGGAGAATAACCTTTGAGCATATAGAGCATGGCCTGCGGATCGACATGAGCCCCCCCAGCTACGAGCTGACCGCTGTTATCAATCCAGTAACCTTGAGCCTCACCCTTTTCCTGAGCGTACTTGGCATAATAATCAGCTGCCGCCTGTGATCCTGATATTTTCTTGATGGTTAGCATGGGTTACCCCCCGCTTCTAGGTGATTCAATACCGCCGTCGGCCTTGGCTCCAAAGGGCCGGTACTCACGCACGAGCGGGACCACCGATTCAGGCAAACTATCATCTTCGACTTCGTTCTCGTGATCGCTGTGCACGGTGTTCGTAGAAACAGCTGGGTCTTTTAACCAATCCGGTTCGATATGAGACGGGTATTTATTAGGCAGAGGCCGCACGGGATAACTGAGCCGCCCGATAGGCCAGCCAGAGATTCGAAGCCAAAACGATGCAGGGGTATTCATGTTAGGTGGTTCTAGGTTTGAAAAATCGGTATCAATAAGGGCATTCTCGATCACGCTTTGTTGAGTTTCTGAAATTGAGGTTCCAGCACCCATCCCCTGGGCGCCCTTTTTACGAGACTTACTGTGTTGAAGACGGTCGATTTTATTTTTGCCGAAAGAGTCAGACAGGTAACGAGCCGTTGACCCCGAGCATAACCCCGCGAGAATAGTCCCAAAGCAGTTAAAAAAAGTTTGCGCAAAAGACCTTGAATAGGTTTCCTCTATTTGCGCAATATCTTGAATCGCGGCTACGATCCGCACCCCCTTTGAACGGACCCCGGTTAAAAGCGCATCTATGCCCTCAATTCGCGGCAAGTTACCAAACTCATCTAAGACCGCCCAGATCCGCCTTTCATAGGAGTCGGGGAGTGATAGGGCTTCTTTGATCACGAGTGCGCAGACCAACGAGGTTAAAAAACCATCAAGGCGCCGGTACTGTTGATGCCCGCGGAGCATGATGATCGGCTGCTCCTGACGGAGTTCCGGATTTCGCACCCATTTGGTAAGTGAGATCTTTTTCTGAGTCGATGGCCAAGCTCTCGCCAAATATTCAAGCTGAATGGACCCGGTTCTCAGCTCTCCAAATACCCCGGCTGCTTGCTTCTCATCAACGGGACCAAGCGCACTCAACGCTGCGGGTCGATATTGTTGGCAAGAGGCAACAATATCTGACTTATTGGTTAGAAGGCTCACAAGATCACCAATTCCCCAAACCCCTTGCTTCTCCCTAATCAGTTTTGTGATCACCCCCGTTAACAAATCTTGCGCAGCTTTTTTGAAGAAGGGCTCTTTGGAATCCAGGTCAGGCATGAGGCAGGCTGCGAACTCCATCGCTTTTATGTCTGTGGTTACATCAGCGGCAATATCCCATCCATAACCACGTGCATCGAAAGGGCTTAGGATTAAGACCCCGAGATCCTCGCCAAAGGCGGCCGTAAAATCTCCCTTAAAGTCATAAAGGAGCATAGCGTCACCGCGTGCTCTAATTCGCTCAATCAAGGGGTATATAACCTGAGTCTTGCCGCCCCCTGGAGCCGCTATGAGGAGTGTATGTTTGGTCTCCTGACCAATTGGCAATATTACGTCATCATGAATGGCAAGGCCGGTTGCTCCTATTGATACGGCTTTGCGCCTCAGAATTTGCGCGCTACGAGCAGGATCAAATATAACCTTGATGCCACGGTTCAGAGAGTCATCCCCAGAGGTTGGTCGCTGCCAGAACCAAATCCGGATTGGTGCATAGAATCCGAGCACAGCTAGCGGTATAGCAACAACACCAAATCCATTCAGTGGAATGCGCTGCCGCAAAATCATTGATGCGACGACATTGAGTATGATTTGTGCTGCGACAAGACCGATTGATACAAAGACCAAATGCGAAATCAATGTCGCTGGACTCTGGTCCTTTTTTCGCATTTCAAGTTCGATCAGGACCGTGAGCGCAATTATGAGCAACACGAGACTAACAGTCAGGCCGCCAGTAGCTACAACTGATGGCACCTTTTTGCTTATGGCCTGTTGGATTAAAGCGATCCTGTCAGGAGCGAAGAGAAATGTCGCGACATTGATCCTCTTGGAGAGGATTAAAAAGAGCCCAATTCCCAAACATGAAGCAAGCATACCCGCGCTTATGAATCTCTGCTTCATCGACGACCCCCTTGTGCTTTGCTCATGTGCTCAATAAAGGTTTGAAGTTTGAAAAATGCATCAAACAACTGTTCGAAGCTACTTTGGATCAAAGTTGTGAACTGCTCGACACTTGTGGTCGTGGCTGCCAACTGCTTACTGATTTCATGCAGAGTTTGGTCGGCGTGGCTCTCTGATTTTGTCGTCGACACCTGCTCTTGCCCGGAAACCTGATGGACCTTCTCCGAGATGGCATTGAGCTGCGCGCCAATATCATCGAGTCGGTGCCCAAATGATGCCTTGGATGCATACTCATCAAGAAGCGCCCTCAGGTACTCCGAAAGATTCGATCCATGGACCCTGGCGAGATGCTCAAAATTGTCTCGATCTTTAGCTGATATCCGTAAGGTCACCGGAACGAGTCCACTGGTTATCTGTGCTCGACCGCGTCGCTGCGTTTTTATTTCATTTGCCATTCCCGCCCCCACACCAAAAGAGATTCAACATTGACCAATAATAGAGAGGCAATTTGCGATCCAAGTGGTGGTTGCTGGACATTTCAGGCAGTTACCTTATTTTGGCGCCGTCTCTTGAAGGGCTTATGTCCGGATATCCGTGAATTTTTGTGCTTGGATTACCGGAATGCCGGGAATGCTCAAGCTCACGGTCTACTCTGCGCAGCTATAGTTTTGGATAAAATATCGAAGCATTGAGGGTGACTCATGGTTCCTTGCGTATACGACCGTATACTTCTTTTCATAATGATTGTAGTCGATTGAAGCTGATCTAGACGCGGACCCAGCACAACAGGTGCATAGGGTGTGTATGATAACCTCTAGCAAGTGAGGGCAGCCCGAAGGGATGGCCGAATGCGCAGGGAGCAACGCGAGCGGAGCCTAGCTACTGTTGCATAAGATGGTAAAAGCATTAGATGAGATTGATTGTGTATGTCTGACGGTTGGTTATTCAAAAATGTTTTCTTAGTTCAGGCAAAACAGCTGACTGGCGTTAACAGCGAACTATGTTAAAATACCCTTTTGAATTCATTTTAAGATAATCGAAATTTAGGAGGCTAAACATGCTGAATATTACTTCTGTTGCGTGTCTTGCAGCAGTTATAGCAATTATGGGTTGCACGGCTTCAGTATCACAAATTAACCCGTCTGAGCCTATAGCTCGAAGCGAATGTCATGTAACTCTTCATAGCTCTTTGGAAGCGGCCAAAAGCAAGGGGGATATAGAGGAGCTTTGTGTCATTACTGGTACGAGCTCTGGATCATTTTCGCATACAGTAGCAACCGCTATCGAGAAGCATAAAGATCAGGCTTGTGATTGCGGTGGCAAGGATGTTTATATTCAGGCTCAAGATGCCGGAACTTTAGGCACTGCTTCGGTAACATTGGTGGCTTTTCGCTATACTGGTAAAAAGTCGTCGGTAGAATCTGGACCAGTAACGGTCGATAAAAAGGCCTTAAAAGAAAAAGCAAAGAAATGTCAAGCCAAGGGTGGTGTATTGTTGGACGGAAAATGTGAGATTGATATTGATTGATCAACGTTATTTTAGTTCATCCCTGCTTACCTTCGACCAGTGATGAGTTCCGTTTTACATCCATATGCCTTTATAATTTCCATCTTTGAAGGGTCAAGAATAAAGACCTCTTGTTCCCCTGCGAAAAAAGTTGTTAGCCTGATGTTTTCTATCGGAGTCAAGAATGCCGCATAATTGGGGCCAAATTTATTCTTGGCAATCTGTTGGTCCAACGTAAATGATTGCAGATAGCTTGCCCTTAGCAACCTAGCAAATTCGCATCCAGTCCAGTCTAACCCCTCTTCATGTGCGATCGATGACCAATCATAATTGATGTTGAGAAAATCGGTTTCCGACCTGTGGATTCTGGAATGCGCAACACTAAAGGACACTTCGGAATCAGCAAATGCTTTCTGGTGGGCGACCCAATAGTGCTTTAATGATCTCAATTCTGTTTCAGAAATCGCCGTTTTATCGGGACAAAAATGTTTGAAAACAGCAGCCTTGCCAATACCTCGATAGACGATGATTTTTCCTTCATGAAGATGAGGTTGCTTGCGTCCTGGAACTGTTTGATAGCTACCATGCTGCATCAGCATATAAGAATCTGTTCGGTCTCTAGGGCGGCGATACTGGTAACATGCGATGGGAGCTCCAAAGTCCAAACTGGTTGCATAACTATTGCGAACAATAACGGGTATCACTCGTCCAGCTTGGCTCTTTGCCCAAAAATCCACCAAGAATTCAATTGTTATGTTATCAAAAGTGTCTCTTCGGGCCATGGAGGACCAGTAACCAAAATAGTAATGTCTTCGGTCGGGGAACAGGCTTGGCATGAGCCAGCCGTATTGAAAAAAATAGTTCGTTTCGGGGTGATTCTCGGGGCTATAGGCTAATGGCCCAGATGCGCCTAACCAAGGGGAGATACTCCCATCAGCACAAATTGTTGATGTTGAATGTCGCTTTGCCATGATGCTTACATTGTACCTTCTGGATAAACATTGCCGGTTTCGAGTACCATCCAAATTTTTCCGTACCGACCTATTGTTAAATTGGCAATGTCGCCGCTTTTGAGCTTGGAAGCGATTTCGTTGGTCAAAAGCACCGGGCCAAGTTTTTTCTTGCCCAACTTGAAGAATCCTCTTTCATTTTCAGACTGGACAAAAACCATGTACCCTTCGGCTACTTCCTCTGGTTGACGTTTTTGAGCTATCGATTGAACTTTGTCCAGTTCTCCGCGAGCCCATGCTCCAGGGTTTGGACTGTGAAGGTGATACAGTAGTTTTTCCAAGTCACGAAGACGTTTGACTTCACTAGACTTTGATTTGGGTAGGCTATCCATATACCCGTCGTAATGTTTTTTGTCGAAAAAATTGTGGTCGAAGCTCCACTGAATGAATTTGCGAAGGATCCCCGGTACTCTTTTCATATCGTCTTCTGACATCATGACTTTGCGCGGTAGAAACCAATCAATAAATCCTGTGATGGCTCCGCCATAAAACGCGTCCCAGTTGTCATTGAGGACATAGGCGCCATCCGGTAGCTCGATGCAGCTAGATCCATCTCCTTTCAAACTCTCGATCAAGAGCCAAAGGACATCCTCATATTGCCGCTTCGTTTTAGCCGCAACCTTGAGGGATGAGAGGAACTCAGTAGCTGCTTTAGCGATATTTGATGGATTAACTGTTAAGTCGACCACATGTGCCTCCATTTTTTTCAGGTGTTTTTCTACGTCAAAGAAGCTACACAATCGCGTTCTATTTGGAGCTTCAGCGTAGGTTGTCTATCCCTACTGCCGGCTGTTCCACCAAGATTTGGATATATCTGGAGCCATAATTTCCAAAACTAAAGCTCTCTTGATCAGGTATGGCTGTAGAGTGGCGCCTTCTTTATCCTGCTGCTCCTGGAGCCATTTCCTGACTGCAGCATGAGCTTCTGGTGTCTGAGGCTGCTTTCCAAGTTTGAGTGCTAGTGCTTCAGCAAGATAGGTCTCGATGGAGACTGTCGTGCGACGAGCTGTTGCTTCGACGCCAATGGTGACATGAAACTTGGTGTACGATGAATAATATGACATTGCGACTCCATCAAGGGAACGAACGCGGATACATGTGTATCCATAAAGAGATGGTGATCTGATGTCAAGATGGATAAATATATATCCACAAATCCCCTATCTTGCCGCTGATTGAGCTCTATAGGGGTATCTTTTAATCTCTCTTTTAATCTCTCTATAACCTCTCTAGACCCGTTTTACCGTAGAGCCCAAAAAATAGGCGCAACCATATATCACAAACAAATCAGGTATGTAACTTGATGGTACGTGTGGATAACTCGTTGTTTTGTCCTGAGAACGAGCGGGTGAAAAGACGAAATCAAGCGGGTGAAAAGACGAAATCAAGCGGGTGAAAAGACGAAATCAAGCGGGTGAAAAGACGAAATCAAGCGGGTGAAAAGACGAAATCAGCGGGTGAAAAGACGAAATCAGCGGGTGAAAAGACGAAATCAGCGGGTGAAAAGACGAAATCAGCGGGTGAAAAGACGAAATCATTTTGGCAGTTATCTTTCGGAACAGCAGCAACGCAATAGGGATCGCTTCAGTTCCTTGCTGGAGAGGAGCAGTCAAATCTATGAATTTTAACTCAAAATTTTCAGAAAAAGGTTTGAGTTCTTCAATCTTGAAGATAGAGCGGGTGAAAAGACGAAATGCCTATCATGTGGAGGATCGGAAGCTAATGGGCTTGCTCTGGGACGGAACGAACGATGTAGGAATGAAAAATGCCATTAGCATCAATATTTGAGTGTTCCGTTAGCAGGTTACGGGTAACAAGTTCTTTGATGGCCAGTCGCATACAGTCTTTAAAGCTTTTTTCCTGTACGTTGGGGTTAATGGCTAGAATTTCTCGCCAGCGAGCCAAACTGATGAACTTGTAGCTATCGCGGTGCCCCAGCAGGAAGCGATAAATACCTTGAGCATAGGGGGAGAGGCTGGTCAGGGTATCTAGAGGCAACAATACGAGTAGCTTTTTTTGGTAAAAGGGAGCCATGGCGTCATTAAATTTTATAGTGACCTTACGACTTTTGGTGCTGCCTTCATAAATGACATTTTCAAGAAAGCCCCCGATCCACATCATTTCTTCAGACTTAACTTTGGAGTCTTGGGGGATCGTTCTAATAGTGATTCTCGATTCGGCGAGTCGGACTATAGATCGTTTTAGCTGCTTTTGTTTGGCACCAGAGTGGGTATCTAATCCGAGCTCTCTCAGGATATTGCCTAACGAGGTGCATACTGTGCCGCAGCTACCGATATCATGGTAGATTCGCATGAGTGCAGCTAAGACATTCGCATCCTCATAATCGACCACTGGTCCCTGCAAAACCACATGGAAACCCGACCAACTGATATATTCGCGCGGTTTGGGGAAAGGCAGTTCAATCACCTCTCTAGGATTGACCTTTGACTTAGCGGTTAGGGTTGATCGTTCCTTTTTGGAGACCATGCTGAATAACCCTTCCCTTGCCCAAATATGAAGAAAAGTGGTCTCATTCGTGGCTAGGGTACGAGGCGGCTTTACAGGTTCAAATAGTGCTGCAGGTGGAATGGATGATGCCGCTGTGCGCTCCTTCAAATAAAGCATAGCTGATTGATTGATGCGATTCGCTGCTCTTTGGCCTATAAGGCCGGTCAACTTTTTGCCCTCAATTGTGAATTGAAGATCGTCGGCATAGTTAGAAATGTAAATGGTTGGTTTGCCTGATGTCTGGCGAGTATCTATTAAGTGGTCATATTGCTCTTTGGTCCAATCATTGGATGTGCCAACGCCAATGTTGTCCAATACTACGACATCGTATCGAGCGATAGACCACCGATCGTTTTCGGTTTTCTTTGCAAATGCATCACCCATGCCACCAATATGTTTTGTGCTATAACTTGCGCGCCGGTCCATCAAATATTCAGAGCAATCAATATAGCGAACGAGCTGTCCCCGCTTTGCAAAGCGAAACATTAAAGCTATAGCCGCGAAGGTTTTTCCTGATCCTGATGGACCACAAAGGTAAAGGGATTGATCTGCTTTTTTAGAAGTCGAGGTGAGTTTGGAAAACCACTCTTCTACAAAAGAAGGAATTTCCGAAGCCGTTTTTGCTTGGAAAAATCCGCTTGGTATTTGAGCATGGTTAATAATTTCGGCAGAGCTCTCTCGTTCTTTTCGGATATCCCAACTAGTGCTGCAAGAGGAACAATGAGTGGCAGTCACATGTCGTTCAGCCGTGGAAAGCACAATCCCCTCGTCCAGGCAATAGCGACAAGGTTGGTCCTGATCTTTAATATATTCATTCTCAGATGATGGCACTTCTATTTCCACTTTTGCCTCTCCTCTACCGGACACGTGTGTCCTCTTTTAAACCTATTGATAAGAGCGACAGCACAGGACCGGACACGCGTGTCCGGTAGAACTCGTAAACCAAGTCAATTTTAACAATCTACAACCGGACACGCGTGTCCGGTCAAGGGTAGCTCCTACCTGCCTATAAAAGGGGACACGCGTGTCCACTCCTGCGAAGTGACTAGAGAACATCAACCACCTCCGCGGCCTTTTCGGCAGATGCACCCTTGATAGGCCTCGACGGGATGCCTTGAACTGCCTCCGGACTGAGGAACCCAAGCTCGACTAGAGCGCCGTAGATCAGATCTTGCTCATATTGCCCAAGATTTTTGTTCTCAAAGTAGCGTGAGATACGTTTTGCCTGAGATGATTGCTTGCCATTGTTCCCTTTGGGCTCATTTGTCTTTTCGCCGCTGATTTTTGCATTTATTTCGCTTTCAAGATCCGCATCAGATATTTTTCTTGATGCCAAGGAAAAGAGGTATCGAGTCGAGAACTTCTCTTCGTGATTGCGAATCGCTTCTTGGACAGATTCAGGCCATTTGGCAATTTTGATGTATCGACCGATGGTTCTTTCGTCACGATTGAAGAGTCTCTCGATCTCTGAATACTTATAGCCTTGTTCACTGAGGGACAAAAAGCATTGACCGATATCAAGACATTCGAGATCCCTGCGATTCATGTTTTCTGCGACAGAAGCTGTGAGGCGAGTTGATTGATTATCAAAAATCCGCACCATACAGTTGAGCGCGGTATGTCCGGCGGCTAGTGCTGCTCTAAGTCGTCGCTCGCCACCAACTAGGAGGATTGACGAAGTTTCGTTCTCATTGGTAACTACTGTAACGATAGGGGGCTGAAGTATCCCATGGGTGCGAATAGACTCAACGAGAGCGATGAAAGCAGGATCATTCTCATCAATTCGTTTTCTAATGTTCTGGTTGGTTTTGATCATGCTGATAGGAATTTCGCCAACCTTGCCATCACAGCTCTTTAATTTTTCAATCCGTTCTTGATCCCACTCTTGATTTTCGTTCTGCTTATTCAAACTTGCAGCAATTCGCACAGCTGTGGCATCAATACTATCCGCAATATTTGGGCGTGATCGAACATTTCCCGGCTTTATATCTTTATTGCTCTTCATCGTGGATTTGTCCTCCTGTTAGTTGTTATTTGGTTCTTAAAACGAAGCATCTTTAAAAAACTCTTTGTACGGGGTCACACGTTCCACTTGAGGCGATTTTTGAGGTCGACCTGTTCTTTTCCCCTTAAGGAGTGGAATAAGCTCTTTGGCCAACTCCATATACGCAGAAGAAACTGGTAATTGAGGATTATATTCAAGAATGGACTGTTGTGCAGCCGAAGCGCCAGGAATAGCCTCAGAACTTGGAATGACAGTCTTAAGGACAGGAATTTTTGTGGACTCCTCTAGTTCTCGCATTTTTGCTTCAAAGCGTTTGTGGGTCGCGTTGTCTTTGTTCATGCGAGTGACTAGAATCCCTAGAAAATGCAGCATAGGATTGACGTCCTCTTTGATTTGTTCGATCGATTTCGTTAGAAACTCAAGGCCGGAGTAGGGGTGTTTTTCGGCAAAAACTGGCACGACATAGTAGTGTGCAAAGCTCATAACACTTTCAAATAGTGGATCGATGGAGGGGTGGGTATCAACGAGGATGATGCTATAGTCATTTGCCTCGGGGCAGTCCAAAATCCGCTTAAGAATCTGGAATTGTCGCGAAGTACCATTGAGTTTTCGTGTTTCCCAATTCAGGGAAATGTCTGAAGCTATAACGTCGATATCAGGGTTGGATGTTGATAGTCTTACGTCACCAATGGTGAGATTGCGTTGAATTGCATAGGTTACAGTTCTTTTTTCTTCGATAGCTTTTTCCTGGATGCCGAGCCAATCAGAGGCATTCCCTTGAAAGTCGAAGTCGACGATCAAGACTTTATGACCGAGTTTTGCAAATGCTGCAGCAAGTGAGATAACCGTCGTGGTTTTACCAACGCCGCCCTTTTGGTTAGAAATAGCAAGAATACTTGTCTTACTGTTCTTCACTTCAACCCTCCTAAGTCTGAGTTAAATTATGATCCGCGTCGCGAAACGCATTTCTTATCATCGAATTACTTATTCATTGTCGCCAACTCAAGGTTTTGTTGTCAAGTTTTTGACGCAATAAATAAGAGGCTAAGTCTGACTTAATTTTGGTTGATTTTTTGTGCATTTTATGCGTCTGCATCATCGGTGTAGCGTTCAAGATAGCTCCAATCTACTAATCCAGCCCGCACCAATTTCTGGGTTTCTTCCCGAAGCGATTGTTTGAGCTGGAATCGAATAAAACTATCGCGAGAAAATTGCAGAATACTGTCTGGGGTTGGATGAATCGCATATTCAAGAACTGCTGTCCGTCCCAGCAGCCCTTGTTCGTCGCAGACACTGCAGCCTGGACCACGAGAATACCGATCCTCCGAGGATTGGATTCTGCACGATAGGCATAGAGTGGGCAGGAGGCGCTGCGCTGAAATAAAGAGCAGATTTTCGGCTAAAACATGCCGATCTACCCCAAGCCCGATGAGCCGATCAACTATACCTGGGACATCATTAGTATGCAGAGTAGACAGCACTAAATGCCCTGTTTGCGCCGCCTGCAGGGCAAGTGCTGCAGATTCTGGATCGCGAATTTCACCGACCAGTATAATGTCTGGATCTTGCCTCATAGCGATCTTGATGCCTTTAGCCCAGGTCAGCTTGGAACTGATTTGCTGCTGAACCACATCGGGAAGTTTGCGCTCAACCGGATCCTCTAGGGTGATCACCTTTTTGGCAAGGCGGTCAGTCTCCATAAGACAGGCCTGCAGCGTTGTTGATTTGCCTGATCCCGTAGGGCCAGTGATACAGATAAAGCCTTTCTCCTGATTGAGAGCGTGACGCAGGTCTGTTTCAGCCTGGGGCGATAACCTACAATCAGCCAACTTGGGGAGGTTGCTCTCTTGGATGACTCGCAGGACGATTGTTTCTCCATAAACCGCAGGGCAAAGTGCGGCACGATACCGGCTTCCAAAAGACCTGAGTTCGAAGGCGCTATCCTGTGTTTCATCGCGAGTTGAGATATCAAGCCCAGAGATTTCCTTGAGGCGGATCATCAACTGATCGAGAAGTTCGGCCTCGGTAAACTCCTTAACGACCATGAGTTCGCCATTTTTACGAATCCTCACTCTGATCATGTTTGAGAAAGTTTCGATATGAATATCTGACGTCTTTTCAAGGTGCGCCCGTTGAAATATGTCGCGCCAAATACTCGAAAAAACGTCGTTCTTACGAATGAGCTCATCGGGTCCTAGTGACCTCGAAAGTTCAAAATGTTTCATCGCCATCCTTTCTGGGTTTCAGTGAATTTGTCCGGAAACCCGGGAACCATTGTCCGGAACTCCGTGAAAACCGCTCATACCAGCCACTCAAAGCACCATGCTCAAATCCACGAGAGATTCAGGGTTTTTGCCAAATTTCAGATAAAGCCACTCACTAAAACCCAATTAATTACAGGCAAAAAGCAGGCCAAGAGCAGAAACGAAGAATTTAGGACCAATTCTGAAATGGGATCAAAAAAAAGTTTGCAAGCGGTTGGCCTCATTTTTGCGAAGGATAACTGTGTAGGGCCGATCATCGGCATGGATAGTTAAGGAGCAAGGTCATGAACAAAATAGTTCTAATTTTAGTGATATCGGTGGGGACATTGCTGTCATTGCGTCTAAGGGCAGAAGAGAGTCGAGTCAATACGATGCCTACAACCATGGTTCTACCGCAGCCTTCAATGAATGAAGTCAAACGCGGGGCCTCAGCGATAAAGCTGCCGAAGGATCTAAAAATCCCTTCCGAATGGATCCCACTCCTGAACCGGGCGTTTGAAGAATACTGGATGGAGGGCAACCATCGGCCCGATGCTGGGTTTGTACTGTTTGCTAGAAATCCATCGAAAGAAACCGCAAAGCTATGGCTGCTCAGGATGGAGTCAAAGGCTCAAAACCTTGAGGAGCTATTTGGGTATGTTAAGGAGGCTCAAAAGGAGCTGGTAGGCGGTGGCTTGATGGTTGATAGGTTCAATATGGTGAGCCAGGCATCGGCTACACCTGCAGGATTTCTTGGTAAAAATCAGCCCCAGAGCAATCCTCCTAATCTGTCTCGAGCTGGTCTGGATGATATCGAGTTCTATTTTCTCTTCTCACCGACCTGTCCTCATTGTGCGCGGCTGGCGCAATCTCTCGTTGGATTTCCGAACGTTCACCCTCTCCAGGTTACTGACGGTGAGATCGTAAACTGGCCGGGGCTTCCTGGGTCGGATCGAGCGACTCCAGAGACCATTGCGGCCTACGTTAAAGATGGTGATCAACCGGGTGGAGTCCCAGTTTTGGCGGTCTATCATCCAAAGACCAATCGAGTTTTGAAGCTGCGTGGCGCTCGCAGTTCTCAAGAGATCCTGACGGCTGCGGCGGCCGTCCAGAACCAATCAAAAGCTAAATGGGCATTTCCAGGTCCGGTACATCCGTCACTTTTGGGGTCGGATCAACTTAAAAGCAATTAGAGAAAGGAAGGTAACACATGGTCTTAAGTCTTCAAAAAACACTCTTTGCCCTATGGTCTTTAGATCTCTTGATGAGTTCTAAGTTCGCACTGGCTGATTGGAATGAACCATTTAACATCCCAATTTCGCAAGGTGATGCATTAAACGTTGCTGCCGATGGTGCAGGTGCTGCGACGACGCTCACTTGGGGTGCCAGAGGTCTAGCTGTCGTGGCGGCAACGATCCTGCTCAGTATGTGCGCTACGAGGATTCACCGCGAAGACTATTACGGAGCACTGATCACGTTTGTGGGCGCACTCATAGCCGGCGCAAGTCCTTATCTATCAACCGTTCTATTTTTAGGATAAAGGGAGGGTTTACACATGAACCACAAAAGAATTTTTATTTTCTCTCGAATCATTATGCTCGCTGCTCACTTGGGCATATTTTTTCTCGCTTGGGCAGCCCCTGGACCACAAGCCAGCGACGGGGTGGCCTTCGCACAACAGGGAGGACAGAGGGCGCTGCTGTCCGATCCTGATGGACTTCTTCGGGGTAACGCAAAAGCGAAAGATGCCATTGGGCTGATCAACTGGATCCTTATGGTGTCATGCGCGGTGCCGGCAACCATGTTTACCATTCATTCCGGCAAGAGGTTTAACGATCAAGAATATGGAGCGGCATTTGGATCAGCAATTGGAGCTGTGATTGCTGGTCTTGGTGGCTATTTAGCGTTTTCATTTATTTAAAGGGAGGGGATTAGGTGATGAAGAAGTCCAAACCAATGATCAATGTTTCGCATGATGTAAGGACCAGAAGATCTTATACCTTAACTGATGCTGCAGCGAAAATTCTCGAAGAATACACTCGGTTTCTCTCCGATCATATGAATTTCCGTGTTTCCCCAGGAGAGATTGTTAGCAAACTGGTTTTAAAACTATGTCGTGATGAACTGTTTATGAAATGGCAACAAGAGACGAGCGGTAAAGAAATCCATTCAAAAAGTCTCAAAAATCAAGAATCGAAAGGAGAAACACCTCATGTATGACTATGGACAGGTAAAACGGTACCACATTGAAAATGTCGATCACGAGATTCATATCCTCGGCGTCAAACTCGGCTATTTCCCATATTTGCTTTGGGGGTTTCTGCTGGGATTGATGTTAGGTGGGCCACTTCTCGCATTGGGGAGCGTTGTCCTTGTGATCATGCTTTGTCGCTACTGCTACGCACTAGAGACTAGGGGCGAACCTGTCACCCTAAATCCCCGACTGATGGGCCTTCTACAGCGTTTACCAAGTTCCATGCGAAAGCACTTAAGTGCGTTGCTTCCTAGTCTTGGAGCGATTGAATTTCCACGCAAACTGTATCGTGAATAGGAGGATCATATGAATAGACTGCTACAAAAAATGAAGCGCTTGACCATTGGCCTCGGCAAACCCAGAAACCTCTTAACATTAGGTCCGAGTGAACTAACTGACCAGGATCTTAGCGATAGGAGATCGTACCTTGATGAGCTGGCAGGAGCAAAGGCGAGAGCCAGACTCTGGCGAAGCGTTGCGGCGTGGACATCTGGAGCTTGTTTGCCGCTGGCACTATTGGTTGTCGGGCTCGCGGTTTGGAACATTAAAAACGCTGACCGAACCCAGATCATTCTTTCACCGGCTGTTCAACGCTTTGAGATAGCAACGCCTGGGCAAGTTACTGACAGCTATATTAAGGCGGCTTTTGAACATGTTTCTGAGCGAAATTCGTCTTGGACCTTCGAAACCATCGAGGAAAACTACCAGGATCTTTTTCAGCACTACTATTCCAATGATCTGAGCACCAGAACCAAGGCGAATCTCAGTGAATCCGGTCGATTTGAACAGGTCAAGCAAAACAAAATGGTTTCCACCTATAAGATCGATCGCGACCGAAGTGAATACACTTGGTGCGCGGCTCTCAACCTAGCTTGTGGGCTTGTGGTTGGTCGGCAAACCCTTTACATCGATGGCAACCAGCCATACCGCGCTGACGACAGTGCTTACCTTATTTTTTCAGAGAGCATCTACCCAACAAAAATTAATCCATTCGCCCTGCGCATAACTCGTCTTGTGATTGGCGACTACGAGCCACTCAAGAAAGCGCTGGAGGCGGCAAAGAAAGGAGAGCTTCCCAATGACATTGCTAGCAAAACATTTCAATAGTTTGGTTCTATTTTGTACGACTATCACTGGATTTTTGGTCCATTCCGGTTACAGCCAGGCCCAGGAGATCTACTATTTTAGCGACCGTGCCCGTGATCTAGAGGTCTCGGCAGAGTCGGAAACCTTATTGTCTTTCCCTGTGCCGCCCTTTGCCAGAGTGTGTCAACCGGCAGGGATTATAGAACTTTACCCCGTGGAAAGCACCAATGATCTCGATAACTTTCTGATTCCGAGAGGTATCCAGAATTCCCAGGTTGCTGGCCTGCCACCAACCGCTGGTGTCTCGGATAATGGAGTGGCAGGGGAAGGAGGCGGTGCTTCGGATCTCGTCGCTCGGCACCTGAAGCTGGTTCCCAAGCGTACATCGGGTACGACCACCTGTGCCATCAGGCTCACCAACGAGCAAGTGATCAACGTGCGCCTGACCCTGTCTAAAATGGTGAGTAAACCGATTATTGAGTTTCGAAGCATTATGGAAAAAGCTAAATCGGGAGCTGTGCTGAGTCAGGCCCTTGGCCCTATCAATCTTTTTAGGGCTTTTGTATCAGGCGGCGATTTGGCTTTTCTTGCTGAAGAAACCCCATCAGAATCAAACAATTTTGGTCGCGATAACTCATCGTCATCACGTCAACTCAGAAGGTCAACATCAATTGGATCCTATCAACTCGTTTATGTTGGGACTGACAAAGACCTTTTTAAGGCCTGGAAGTTTGAAGGGACAGCGGGGCGTGATTTCTCAGCACCACAGGCTGTAAAAGACGCCAAACTTGGTGAATTTTATTTTTCAACATTCCGCGCACGGGACCCAGCATCACCCTCAAAAATAGCTACGAATCCCAGGCCGATTTTTCGCAAGGGTGATGAATTTTTATTCTATGTCCTCTCCCGTGGCGACATTTCACCCAAAGAAATGATGGAGAGACTGCCATGAAGAACCATCAGTTAGTCATTTTAGGTTTATTGACGGCGATTTTCCCGGGAGTAGTTTCGGCCCAGAGCCTGCCTCAAGGAAGCGTTCTTCCAGGTGACAAGCTCATTCCGTCAGGAGCTTCGCAAAATTCCGGGCAGAAGGCCAAGATGCTTCCGGGTGATCAGACGATTCCAAGCTACGAGGTCGGAGATCCTGAGCTTAGGGCGGCAATGGAAAAATCCCGTAAAGCTCTTGAGGATATTAGGAATAGGCCGATGGGGGCGCAGCCTCCAGTAGAACCAGCACAGAGTGCGCTTGCCGAGCCTGACGCACAGCCTGTTGCGGCAGAATCGCAGCCTTTGCCAGAGGCAGTTCCGACGCCACCTGTGCGCAAAAAAATAAAAAATAGGTATGAGAATCGGGCGTATTCAGTCTCACAGGGCGACGGACCAAGCTATAGCGATACCAAGGAGGGTGTTCGCATCTTCAATCAGGGCCTGATTGCAGCTCGATCCCCAGGCAAAGACACCTTCACTCTGCCGGCAACATCGATTGCCCTAGCAACCACTCTTTACGGAATTGAGGCCACCGGGAATGTTGAACGCTTTGTTCCAGCTGAATTGAATTATGCCTGGCTCGGTCCCAACGGGACGGTTGTGGAGATGAAAAATTGTCGTCTTTGGATCTCGGTTCGCGGGGACTATTCGACAGAAAGGATTTATGGGCGATCTCAATCGATCAGTTGTCGGGCTCCAACCGGTGAAACCTTTGATATTCCCATTGAGGCTCATATGGTCGATCAAAAAGAGGAATATCTGGGGGCCAGAGGGACTTTGGTAGCCAGAGGTAAGGCATTGGCATCGGCGCTGTCGTTTCTGTCTGATGGGGTCAAGTCATTCGGTTCTGCTATGGCAGCTGCGCAGGTGAATACAGAAGTCAGTTCTGGCGGAGGATTTGGTGATCCTGTCAAAGGTAGCAACGTCGGCGGCGATAAGAATAAGTACATTATCGGCCAGACTCTTTCAGGCTCATCGGCAAAATTCCTTGATTGGTGGATCGACTACTATCAAAGCCTGTCGCCAACCATTGCAATTGGTCCAGGCAAAAAAATCTACTTGGCATTGCATCGCACAGTCCACATTCCAAAGGTGTTTTTTGGCGAAAAACTAAACTCCCGTCAAATCGAGGCCATTTCCTTGATAGAAAAAGGAGAGCCGGGCGATTCTGCAGATTCATCACAAAAAGTTAATACCAGTCATGCTCTCAAGGCATCGCATCAGGAAGTAATAGGCGAGGGTGGGGGAACATCAAAGGACGAAGGAGAGGATAAACCATGAGCAAGAGCAGTAACAATATAGTACGCCAAAATGGCATTTTAACCCTCTTGGGGGTTCTTATTTGTCTAAATATTACAGTTGGTTATGGGTGCGCAACGATTCCTGATGGAGAGCTGCAGCTGGGGCCTAAAATTGTTCGGGATATGAAGGAAAGCCGGACCAGCGCGCAGGCTCTGAATAAAGGTCGGCCTATCTATATCGAAGCCTATAGTTACCCACAGATGCTCGAAAGTGGAGACATCTGGACCGGTGGGCCGCTGCTTATCAACTTAGGGCGTGAGGATATCTCGCTCGATTCCCTCATCACTCCCACGATGCAGCCAGCATCTCGCAATAGTGATGCGGGCGTTCAAAAAGAGGAATTAAAGCGATGAATCACCAAACTCAGACGATGACTAAAGGAGACTTGGCGCGGGCGTTGGAATTACCACTGAGCTTTGCTGAAGCTCATATTCCACTCAGGGAGCACCTTGGTAATGGGGTGTTCCTACTGGCAAGTGGTGAGCTGGGTGTAGTCTATGAAGTCGACGGCATCTATGATGAGTTGCTTTCGGAATCGGAAATTCTCGGTGCACTGACTCCTTTTATGAAGTTTTTGCGCCAGATAGTGGTGGGGATACCAACTTATGCTGGTCTGCGTAACACTGTAGTTCAGTTAATTTGTTCGCAAAGAGAGCAAAAATCCATTCCTAATCCAGTGCGTCCCGTGAAAAGTGAAGCTGGCGGCATCCTTCGCAGCGAAGAAGATCGTCTTTTTTCGATGGGTCTGGTGCAGCGGCGATACCTGATGTGCGTGCGTTATACTCCACCGAAAGATACGGGCAGCGCGATCCAAAAAGTTCGAACCATGTTGGATCTGTTTAAGCCTGATGGAGCCCTTGAAGATCAGGAGCGAGATAAGGTCCATCATTATTCCGATGAATTTGAGGACACCCTCAAAAATCTTGAGGCAGAATTCAATTCTGCGCGGAAAATCAGTCGACTGAGTCTATCGCAACTTCTTCACTACTATGCCGATGTTCTGCATGGGGCCACGGCGCAGCGGCTCATATATCCGAATGAAAAAAATATTCAAGAGTCCATTTATACGTCGAATCTAACAGGAACTCCCGATGGAGTTGAAATTGAAGGGGGCAGTAGGATCACTCCGTTTGTGCTTTCGCAGCTGCCTAATGAATATGCCGCTGGCCTAATGCGGCATTTTATCGATAGTTTGCCGGTAAAAAACTTCGATATCGTTTGGGGATTTTCCCATGGGTCAAGGGATTTTGGATCAGCTTTAGCTGTCAAATCCAGTTGGTTCAGTCATGGGCCTGCTCATCGCGGTAAACATGAAGATCTGATTTCCTTTCAAAACAACCTTGATGCTCTAAGACCACACGGGGTCCAGTCTTTGCGGCTTTTGACCTATGACATTGATGATGCGACCAAGGCACGCATTCAAACCCTGGCTATGGATCACATTGGTGCCCGGCTTATCCCCGAACGCCAAATTGGGGTCCACATGGTGGTTTCAAGTCTTCCGCTCTGTCTTTCGCGGGAGGGAAACCGAATATCAGGTAGATGCCGGCAGATTCGCTTGGAAAATGCTGTTGGATTCTGGCCCATCTATGACGGTCCATCGAGAGAACATGGGGTTCGTTGGCACTGTAGCCGCAATCTCACACCGACACGGTTTGACCTTTTTCGTGGTGAGGGTAATCGCATGACAACGGTATTGGGCACCAGCAGGGCAGGGAAGAGTTGCCTTATGAATCAGCTTTTGCTGGAGTTTATGGAGCGATTTCCTGAGGGGGTGATCCGGGTCATCGATAAGAAAACCAGCTACCTTAAGCTCTCCGATTTACTTGGTGGCAAGATTGTATCTTTTTCCGAAAGCGCCTTACGGCTAAATCCCTATAGCCCATTTGCCCTTGGCGACTGGGAGGATGATGACATTGAGGGGATTTATGTTCTATTGGCGACGGCGCTGGTTCAAAAAAATCCTGGAATTGATTTGTCGTCACTGCATACGGAACTTTTGCGTGATGCGATCAAGATCGCCTACAACAACCAGCTGATTAATATTAGGCATGCGGACCGAACTGGGGATTGTAGTTTCGACCCGCACCCTGTCTGGACGAATGTTCTTGCCGCATTGCCACAGGCCGCAAATCTAAAAGCGGAGGCTGGGGTCAAGGGAGCAGGGGAGGCTAGGGAGCAACTGGCCGCATGGAGCGTCAGTCTTGGGCCTAGTGGGCAGTATGGATTTATCTTCTCAGCCCATGAGCGGCAGGATTCGGCTACCGCTCTGGCGAGCTTTCTTGTTTATGACCTCGATGGCATTTCAGATCCAGTCTTACAACTTCTCGCTGCGCAGATGGCATTTTTAAAAATCACGCGAGATTTAGCTAAATTTCCTCGTAGCACGCCAAAGCTGATCGTATTTGAAGAGCTGGGTATGCTTTTGCACGGCGACTCGCAGGCGCAAAAGCTCAATGCCGAATTTATTCAAAACGTTGTAAAAACCTGCGCAAAACTCAATGCTCAGGCTATTTCTCTGACCAACGGTGTTGGTGATTACACCGATAAACCAGCGGGAAAGACACTGTGGACCATTGCGACTCAAAAGCTGTTTTTACCCTTAGGCGATGCAATGGTTTCTGATCTAAAGGCGAAATGCACAGGAGAATTCACTGATGCTGAATTCCAGATTCTTGCCAGTCTTGAGATCAATCGCCGGCTTAAACGCAGCGAACTCTATGTTCGTTCAGAAAACTCGGATGCTCCTTACCGGGGAACCATGTTTTTGCCGCTATCCCCAGCGATGGATGCACTGGTGACCTCAAGCGGAAGTCAGGTCGAACTTTATGCAAAATTGCGTCGGGAGGGTCTTGCTGCCAGCGAGGCACTTAAGACGATGGCGAAGGACTACCCTTTTGGAGAGTCAGGAGGAGAAGGTGTATGATTCTAAAAAAATTGACAAAAACAGTTAAATTGCGACCCTTTGTTGTCGGAGTCGTTCTCACAAGTTTTGCCGTGTCTGATTTGGCTGTAGCGGGTCGATTTACGGTGCAATCTGATTCGCAAGGCCGAGTCGTGGCGCCATTTGGCTTTCCATCGAGCCAGCCCCCAGCGCGAGGATTTGTCATCAATCTAGCAGATTATCAAGTTGGTCTCGAAGCGCAGCAGGTCTGCGGCTATACCGATTGGAGTACAATCCAGCTGCGATTGCCAAAGAAACTCCTATCGAAAGATTACTGGCGCAATATTGGGCGCGGCCTTCAAGACGAGGCAACGCGGCTAGCCATGTCCCTCACTGGGGCATTGCCGTCAATGTTGGCTTGTAATGTTTCCCCTACCTTTTGCCATGTTTTCAACCAAGCAGAAATGATGTCCGCCTTTGAAGGTCAACTCACCTTTAACACCTGCCAGATGCTGGATGGGGTGGCTAATGTGTCGATGACTCAGGCAGAGTCGCTTCGAAATTGCGTGAGCAATCAAATGAAAACAGGGAGAAACATCACGGCCAGTGAAGCACGGGAGCGTTGCCTCACGAATCCAGGAAGTGCTGATTTGCAAAAGGGAGACAAAATTGCCCGCACGGCATCGCAAGGTGATCCTGGATCAAGTTTTTCAATGGTCAGCTTCGTCAAATCCATTTTCCCCGATTCCGTTAATCAACCAGGTGGTGCCACCTATTCTCTAGGGTCGGGAACCTACCGCTATTCGCGGCTTCATCAATCAAAACTGCTCATGACCGAATTATTTCCGGGTATCGAGATCAGGCAACAATCGAGTGTGATGCGAGGGGGTACCTTCAACCCAACTGTCGAGCGAACTATGGTCAGCCGCAATCAAACTGCTAAGGATCGAATTATTTTGGTCCTTAAGACTATGAAACCACTTCAAGACCAAGGCTATACACCGGTTCAGATCATTGAGAAGACGCGGTCGCAGTGGGAGGATCGCCCAAGCTGGGATCAAAAAGGTGAACCATCACCACTTTACAGGTCCAGGTCTGATGGCGGTGAACCTTCTATTTTAGTCACTCCCGAGCAGTTAGTGATGCTGCTCTCACTAGCCAAACCGGGAGAGCGTGATCCCGATAAAGCTCTTGATACCCCTGAAATGAAGCAGGTCATCGACCGTCTGTCGGAGTCGGTGAGTCATGTGCAGGTCAATGATCTATTAGCTGAAATTTACTCAAGGACTCTTGACCGTTGCCGTCGTGATCCGGCCTATCAGGGAGCTCTTGCACAGGAGAACTGCAAGGCGATCTTGGAACGCACCAAAAGTGAAATCGAAATTCTTGCGTATAAGCGTGATGCCGAGCGGCAGGCTCGCACGGTCCAAGTCGAGATTGGCGCCATAGTCAGGGATGTGCAGGGCCAGCGTTTGGGCAATATGACCACGCGAGGTCGTCCGCCAGCAGATCCACCAGCCGGGCCAATCCCTTTGCCGGGCAGTATGTAGGGTCCATTTATTTGTGTTTGGGCGATGGCCCAGGGAGGTGATTATGGTTAACGAAACGGTTCTGTCCCGCATGGTCAAAGACTTTGGTGACTATGTCATGCGGGCGATCATGGAGGATCTATACGGCTCAGGGTTAGCCCATCTAGTGGTTTTAGTCGGCGGAACTCTTGCGTTCATTTCTCTCGGTTTTAGCCTGCATCGCGGTGAGTCGCCAAGGCGGGCATTGGCATTTTTTTTCGCTTGGCTTTGTTGTCTACCGGTTGGAGGCAAGCCCTTAGGCTATGCAGCTGTAAATGGTATCGGATCAGCGTTGGCCTACCAGCTGCAAAAGACAGCGGTCAAAGTTCTCGAAGGTCCTGCAGCGACTAGAACGATGCCACCAGGATGGGTCATGAGTACGATCTTGCGCGCAAACGGCGTCGAGATTTCGGAACCTGGACTGCAAGATGATCTCAATATGGCGCTGAGTTCCTGTATCCCAAATATCTCAAATATCGACGGTGATCCAATGACGGCAGCCGATCTATTTGGCGGGAAATTGAGGTCTTCGCCATCAGGTACTCCAATCTATGAGGAACGGTTTGATCCATCGCCACTACGAACAAGAAAGATTGCCGTCCGTGGACGGGATATGAGCTGCTATGACCTGTTGGTCGATGTGAGGTCTCGCCTTCGTCGGCATATCGAATCCAAAGGCGTTACCAAACCCGAAGAAGGCAACTATCTCGCAGTAAGTTCGGGCGATGTTTCAGATCCCGGTCATCTCCGTACCACTTGGCCAGACCCTAACACCCGAGAGGCAGAAAGGGTTAAAAGTGTGGCCTTAAACCTTGCAACGGCAGCGGCGATTCAAAAGACCGCAATGGGAATTGCTGGCGAGCCGGAGCACTTTTGGCAATCTCGCGGCAACTACCTTGATAGCCGTATCACTCGCTCAACAGATTCTGCTGTGTCGGGGCATTTTGAGGCAGGTCCTGATGGTGCAGGCAATTGGCTGACGCGAGCAACGTTTGATTTGATGAGTGCCCCTACTGCTATAGCCAGAGCTCTCAATATCGATGGGGCAGTGAGCAGTGGTTTTGTTTTGCAAGAACTCAACGAAAAACTTTTGTCGCTACCCTATTACATTGCCTTTG
>JBGSRE010000467.1:0-2012 GCA_041737755.1 Oligoflexus sp. | reverse complement strand
GGCGAGCAAATCCGAAGGAGACTCGATTAAAGAAAGAGCGACTCGGGCACCGGTCTTGCCCTGATTGGCCAAAGACTGGAGTCGAACCTTGTTCGATGAAACGATTGCCATCTCCGACATTGCAAGAAACGCATTCAGCATAATCAAAGCCAGGATGAAAAATACTTCGAACAACAAAATGAATCTCCCTATTTAAAGCACTTCCAGTGGCCCAGCTTCAGAGGCCATAGCTTTGTAGTACACCAGCCAAACACTGCACGGCCTGACCGCTGCCACCAGCTTCGCGGAGAGCCCCTCGCTCACTATCCGTCCAAGCATAGATATCCATGTGCGAGAAGGGATAGCCTTTGGCGAACTCTGCAAGAAAGAGTGCTGCTGTGATAGCTCCACCATACGATCCTGTTGCACAGTGATTGATATCGGCTACGTTGGTTTCCAGCCGTGGGCGGTAGCCATCAAAGAGCGGCATTCTCCACATCAAATCACCAGACTCTTGAGCCCTTTGACCAATGTTTTTTGCCAAGCTTTCATCGTTAGTAAAAAAGCCGGCGACATCCGCCCCTAAACCTATTTTGATAGCACCAGTAAGAGTCGCGACGACCATAATTGCAGCCGGCTTGTCAGCCCCGCTCTGGCTGCCAGCGACGGCCAATGCATCGGCCAGAATCAATCGACCCTCCGCATCGGTATTATGAATCTCCACCGTCAGGCCATTCTTAGCTCGCAAAACATCACCGGGACGATAGGATTTTCCCGAAATTGCATTTTCGGCTAATGGGATGTACACATCCATAGGCCGCGAAAACTCACTTTGTACCAGCCAATATAAAGCTCCAACAGCCGCGGCTGCGCCGCCCATATCTTTTTTCATGAGGCGCATGCCCATCGGATCTTTGATATCCAAACCTCCGCAATCAAAGGTCACACCTTTGCCGACTAAAGCGAGGGGTGCTTGCTGACTCTTGCCTTCCGGACGGTAGCGCAGATGAACCATGCAAGGACGATGTTCCGATCCCTGACCGACGGCTAAGAGCAGACCCATACCTTCACGTTGCAAACGATCTTCGTCCCAAACATCCACCGTCAATCCAGGAGTTTTGCCAAAGAGCTCCGCTAAAGCAGCCGCAAACGATTCTGGATAGAGCAGGTTGGGAGGAGAATTGACGAGATGTCGAGCAATATTGGTGCCGGTGGCCAAGGCCTGAGCTTCGCGCAGCCATTCTTTTTTCACAGCAAGGCCCAGGGCAGGCATCGGACTTGGATTTAAACTCACCGCTTGTTTATAGGTATAGGCGGCGAGTTCCAAGCCGACTAGTCCGCCGAGTATTTCCCGGTCCTGACTCGATTCAAAATGGACGTTTATTTTCTGCGCTTTGCACTTTTTTGCTTCAGTTACCGCTCGCCCCAAGAGATCGCGAGCTTGGCTATAGGGACTCGGCATGAGTAAACCGCCATCACGCTTTTGCGCTTCGCTAGGCGATTTGGCCTTTATCAAAATAACTGGTTTTTGCTGTCCACTCAGAACAAAGAGTTCCGCTTCTTCAAAATTTACCGATCGAGTTTGCCAAGCGAGCAAAGGTTCACGAACTAGACTCAAGCAGCGATCGAGGGGAACTTCCGATCCGCAGTAAATGATATCCACATCATTGTCCGGAATCGTTTGGGTTGCTTCAGCCAACCAACTTTTCATGTTCCAACCAATCAGACCAGTCCCATGGCTGTTCTTAGCTTGACTCATATCGTGCTCCTGACTCACCAACAAAATATTGTCCCTCGAAAGTCACCTAATTTAGCAGTTCAGTGACAGCTTGGTAACTCTCTTCCAAGACCTGAGCAGAAATCACGGATGACGCTCTCGGTATCGCCGGAAGGCCCCTGCGAGGGTTCCGATTCCTGCTGTGGCTAAAACTTAAGCTTATGATATAAATAGACTATTTTTCGTCACGAAACAATCAGGATTTTTCCTAAAAAATCCTCTGATTAGTGATAGACATTTTTGGCCACGCTGTTAT
>JBGSRE010000424.1:0-2914 GCA_041737755.1 Oligoflexus sp. | reverse complement strand
AAATAAGCTAGTAAATGCAGACATTTTGCAAGTTCTCAGCATGGTGTCACCTTTCAGGCTTGTATTCTGGTTGAGTCGCAGTCTTGTTTTGCTGTTAAACACTCTTCGGTATAACTGTCTAAAAAAACGACTGGATTAGGTGTTTTTTCGTATACTGCTGTATTCTAGAATTCAAGCTATTAGCCAGATTGGGAATTTAAGCATGGAATCCTTGCCTCCTATGCCGAAGGTAGTTCCATGGTCCCAGCAAAGTTTTAGATATCTCATATAAGAAAAAAATCGCGGATCTGTCTAGACGCCTCGAACAGCATAACCTTGCATAACTTGCCACAAATGATATCGCGCAGGGGGAGTCCTGGTTCATGCATAGGAAGATTTCAATATTGAAGTCGAATCAAAGCTCTTCCAGCATGATTTGTTTTAAACGAATCTAAGCTTCCTTTTTATCCATTTTAGGGACTCAGCGAATGGCCGAAAGAATAAGGGTAACAACCAGGGTTCACAGCATTCGGTACCCACAATAAAAAGGAGAAGGAAAAGATGAAACAATTGACCGTCAACGATGCCATTAAGCTTGTCAGAAATAAAACTTCGCCAGCAATTTCGATCTATCTTGGTACAAATATTCAGGAACCTAGCGGATCTCTGCTGATGGAGGATAACCTGAAAAACTTGTATCACACTGCAGAATCATTGGTCATGCGGGCCTATGATGCACCGACGAGAAATCGTCTGCTGCACCCCCTCAAAAAAGCACTGGCAGCCATGAAACTTACCAAATCCAAGGGGGGCATTGGCATCTATCATAGCGAAAACTTTACGGGCATGGTCAAGTTGCCAACTCCGGTCACGGATCTGGTTGTGGCTTCGGAGAGCTTTCATCTGAAACCTGTGCTTCGCTGCATTCAACTGCGGCGCAGCTACTATATGCTGGTATTTCGCAAAAAATATGCAGATTTGATCCTCATCACTGCCGATGCAATCAATCGCATCGAAAGGGTGGAGCTACGCATGGCAGCGGAACCTCCGGTCGGCGATGAGGAGGCACCCAAACGCTGGATGAGAGATCGGATGAAATTCCGCTATCAAAGAGATCTCCAGCAGTGCATGCACAACCTGAACAGGCACTTTGAAGGATTCTGGAATGACGATCCCTTGCCGATTCTGCTGGCAGGCCCGAAGCGAATGCAGGAAGCTTTTCGATCCAGTTGTTCCCATGCCCAATTAGTGGAGCAAGGCTTGGCCGTCCCATGCGAAGATTCAGATGTCCAGACCCTAGTGAATGAGGGTGCGGATATGATGGAAAAGTATTTTGCCGAAATGGATGCTCGATCGATCATTGCTTTTCGTGTTGCTGAAGCTTCTGGTCTTGCTTCCACCAGCCTGGAGGACATCGCCCTGGCTGTGAGCAGAGGACAGGTGGCAAGCCTCCTTATAGCTGAAGATCGGCATCTATGGGGGAATTTGGATCGGGAAACAGGTCACGTGCAGGTACTCAAGAGTCGCAGGGATGCCGCTTCTGATGATCTGCTGGACGATATTGCGGAATTAACTCTTCTCAAGGGAGGCAAAGTAACCGTACTGCCGAGTTTTCAGATGCCCAATCGTCACTTGATTGCCGCCATTTTTCGTTGGGTTGATACACCACCTCTTATCTCGGGCGATCAAGCCCTTCAAGTCGTAGAAAGGTCGATCGAGTTTAAACCTGCTTTCGTTGTTAATGCCTAGAAATCTTGAGCCCCTCGATGAAGGCAACTTCGTCAAGGGGCGCTTTATTTTACGTCGTGCAAAAACCGTCTTCGTTCAATGTTCTCGACAATCTAAAAATGAACGAGAAAACTGGCCTGTCCGCCGCCCCATGGGTGAAAGCCCTTTTTCTGAAAAGGAAAATCTCTAACCAACTGATCGATATCCCAAGTGCTGTTGATTTTGATGCGTCCCTGCGAACTGATTTTCCAATCAGGACCCCAATTAAACTTGACTTCTGTGCTCCTTTCCGACGTGATTTTCCGAAGTCTGACCTGATTGATAGTGAATCCGAGTTCTTGCCGATGCTCACCCTCGCCAAGTGAAAAGGATCGATTCCATAAGATAGCCGCCTCATCGCGCCCCAGACTGCGATCGAAACTTTGAATTTGATCGTCTTGCCACTCGACTTGATGGACCTGGGTTCGGCTTGTTAAGCCCCAAATGGCCCAAAGCATAGTCTCCTTGCCAAGTTGCTGCTTGAAACCAAACTCCGCCGTGTATTCCTGATGCAGATAGGCAGCACCAAGATTTTGACTCAAAGTGAACAGGCCCTCGCGACTGCGCTGCTGCTGGAGGCTCGCATAAAATTGTCGATTCTCCGGCGCTGAGTATTCGCTTAGCCAGCTTGTTTTTTGTTGACTCGCGCTATAGGACTGATCTCGCGTGTTGCGTTGCCAGGCTACGGCTCCATCGTCAAGATGCCGCAAACTCATAGACAGCAGGCCCCATTTATGCCGAGCATTGAGTTCCACCGTCCTGGGATTGCGCCGACGAAAATCGGCAGTTTCCAGCTTTTTTTCGGTGTAGAAAGGATCAACCGACCAATAAACAATTTGGTAGTAAAAGTTCTCAGCAGCTGCCCATGAGATATTCATGCCAATGTCCGCGTAAGACTTTTCGGTGCTGCCATCACCCAGCAATCCAAGACGCCAGCTCTGCTGTTCGGGACCGTAGGATAGCTCGAGACCAGAATCTTCTTCAATCTGCTTGGTTTCTTCCTGCAGTTCAGATGTATAGGCCAATTGCCATGCTTCTGACTTGGAAGTTCTCAGCTTGATTTGCCTCTGGTAAAACAGTTCTTTTTTATTTAGGCTTCCCGCAGACGTGCGAAAGCCTAAGTTGGTCGCTTGCCAGAGCTCATCCCAGAGCCCGGGATCCAGATCGG
>JBGSRE010000419.1:0-3317 GCA_041737755.1 Oligoflexus sp. | reverse complement strand
GCTAATTTTAGCAATATCACGCTGGCCAGTATGGCGATTTCTTTAAGACCTTTTGTGACAAGGAAGCAGTATCTTCCAACAATTCAAACGTTTAAAAAATATTTTGCCAATGATTGTCAAGATCAAGAGATCGAGAAATTCTATTTAACTTTTATTAAAGAATATCCGAGCCTCTATGACGATTTTATTTTGAAGCGAGACTTTGCCTTAATCAAGAGCTTTGAACAGCTGCGCTCGACCGTCAAAGGGGAAATATTTTCTTGCACTGGAGATGAGGTTTGTCCGACCAGCATACACCAGAAAATGGCCGAATTACTGGGCTTTGAACTGCATATTGCCAATGGCAGTCATTCGCCATTTATCAATCACAATCGATTGATCTTGAGAGATAGAATCATGGCTTTTTGCTCAAGAGATATGTAGCCTTGACAAGGCCCAATCTTCAAACGCCTATTACCAATCACGGAACATCGACTTGCGTCTTGATAAACGCTCGATGCGAGTCTTGGTCGATAATATCGCGCAGAATCATCACCGTTTCATAGACTTCCGCAAAACTATTATAGAGAGCCACAGGTGCCAGCCTTAAAATGCATGACGGCCGGAAGTCAGGAATGACCCGTCGCTGCCTCAGCGCCAGACTTATGGCCAAGGCATCCCTATGTTCCAATGCCACATGACCACCACGTCGATGATCCTCTTCTGGATTAACGATACGAAAACCATAGCTCTCGATCGGTAGAAGAGCTTCAATCAATTGCATGAGATAGCGATTCAAGGCTAAGGATTTTTGCCGAATGGCGACAATTCCTACCTCGGCTGAAATCGCCAAAGATCCAAGCAATGGCGCTAGGCTTAAAACCTGTGGGGTTGCCACTTGAAATCGACCGGCGCCGGTGGCCGGTTCAAAATCAAGTTGCATGGCAAACTGCTTCGACTTATTGAGGCCGAACCAACCGGCTAGAGCAGGCTGCACGGCATGATGGTCTTCATGGACGAAGAGAAAGGCCGAACTTCCGGGGCCACCATTTAAGTATTTATAACCGCAGAACATGGCGAAATCGACTTTCCAGTCATGAAATTCGTGCGGCACCGCGCCCACGGAATGGGAAGCGTCCCAACCAACGATGACGCCATGCGCATGACAGGCCGCCGTCAGCCGGGAAATATCCAGCAACTGCCCCGATCGATAGAGGACCGTCGGCAAGAGTGCCAAGGCAATCTCATCATTCAAGAGGCTTTCAATCGTCGACTCGTCCAGGGTGTGACCGTCGTCGCTGCCAGCTAGAATCAAATCCCGTTCCGGATCCAGACCATGCAAAGCGAGAATACTGCGCAAAGCAAACAGATCAGAAGGAAAATTGAGGGCATCAGCCAAAATTTTGCGACGTCGCCTTTGAGGCTTGAAAAAAGCAGCCACTAGGTTGTGAATGTTCCCCGTAGTCGTACCAGCGGCGACCAACTCCTGGCTCTTGGCACCAACCAGTGGTGCCGCGAGTCGACCAATCTGCTCGGCGAGAGGAAACCAAGGAGGATGACCTTCCATCCAACCGCCAATGCCAAGCGTTTTCCAATCTTCGGCCGCTCTTTGCAGAGTGGACTCCGCCCCATGGCTCATCAAACCCAAAGAGTTTCCATCAAGATAAATACCTTCCGGCTTATAGAATAAACCGGCAACAGCCGCCAAAGGATCGGCCGCATCGAGCTTGAGTGCGTAAGTTTTATCTTGGGCAAATGCCGTCATTGCTAGGTCCTCCGGATCCTTGAATAAGCTCGATGATCGCCTGATTTCGCAACCTGGTTTACAGATTAAAACCTTGCAGACACAGGTTCTTCGAGACTTTGTTCGATCATTAGCAGTTTGAGATTGCTTTGGCAAGCGAGCTCAAGGAAGAGCCGTTTTACGAACAAGAGCGACCCATGTCGCATTCGGGAGGCTTCCCAGGCAATTCTCGAGTGAAACAAAATTTCGCAGGCATAATGACATAAGGCGATAGAATAGCTGCCTATCGATGGTTTCCAACTGTCCTCGCTCAAGCGCTTCACTTTCGCCAAGGACTTCCTTTTTATCAAAAGAAGAAAGCCAGCCGAGGCTGGGCCTGACAAGCTCAATTGCATTGCAGTTTACTAATGCTTACAGCTTGCCTTCGCAAGCGCTCTAACCTGCGTTTCTGGTTTTGTTCGTCAGTCATTGCCACGAAACTTTGCCCATCGACGCGTAAACATGCTAAGTAGTTTTTTTGCAATCATGATTGTCTGTTGTCCACTCTCCTTCTGCCATGCACGGGGTTACTGCCTATGTCGCCATCATCCACACCCATACTTGTCAGCATTGCCCTCACTGGCTTTGCTGCCAATTCCTTGCTTTGCCGGGCTGCACTGGGCTCTGAGACAATCGATGCCTTCAGTTTTACGGCCGTCCGACTCGTCTCTGGGGCTGTGATGCTGGCTATCCTATCGCGTGGCAAAGGACTCCGTTCAGCAGGGACTTGGGGAGGTTCCATCGCGCTCTTCCTTTACGCTGTATGCTTCGCACTTGCCTACCGCACGATGACAGCAGCGACGGGAGCATTGCTGCTCTTTGCCACCGTGCAAATGGCAATGATGAGCTTTGGCCTTTGGCGAGGCGAACGACTCAGTAGCAGACAAAAAATCGGGTTTTCCATCGCTTTGATGGGTCTTTTGATCCTCACCCTTCCTGGCGTCGAGGCGCCTGATCCAGCAGCAGCCATGCTGATGCTCGTCGCAGGCGTCGCCTGGGCTGCCTATTCCCTTTGGGGGCGAGGCAGCCAGAGGGCTTTGATCGACACCGCTGCCAATTTTTTTAAAGCTTCTATCATGTCGCTCGCAGCACTTGGCCTCGGATGGTTTGGAGGAGCTTTGCATATGAGCCCGCTAGCGCTTTTATGGGGCACGCTGTCGGGTGCTTTGGCTTCGGGTCTGGCCTATGCGATCTGGTATAAAGTCTTGCCCAGACTCGATGCCTGGCAGGCTGGAATTTTGCAGTTGCTAACGCCTGTGCTTGCAGCACTGGGGGGCATATTCATACTGGGAGAAGATCTCACAACCCGAGTTCTTTGTGCCGCAAGCTTTGTCCTATTAGGACTTTACTTGAGTTTAAAACAAGGTGGCCAGTTGCCTTCATGGAATCAAAAAAAATCTGCATAGCACTGTTCT
The DNA here is from genome assembly GCA_041737755.1 of Oligoflexus sp. Classification (GTDB taxonomy): domain Bacteria; phylum Bdellovibrionota_B; class Oligoflexia; order Oligoflexales; family Oligoflexaceae; genus Oligoflexus. The sequence continues at coordinate 140 of JBGSRE010000419.1, read as the reverse complement.
CTAGCGGCCAAGATCTTATCCAATGCCATTGAGCTTTCTTTTCCCCATGCCAAAATTCAGGCCTCCATGGCCAGATAGGGAGTGGGGAAGATTTTTAGCCTTTTTGGCGCTTTGAACGTAATAAAAAGGTATCCGCCCAT
>JBGSRE010000413.1:0-3809 GCA_041737755.1 Oligoflexus sp. | reverse complement strand
CAGGACACCATAGCCACCGCCTACCACAGCCGAAGCCAACCAACCTGCAATGAGACCAATAACGGCCCAGATTAAAATCATTTCCAAAGTCATGAGATCCCCCTTCGCGCCAGACGCTTAGCTCATTTTTGAAGCAAGTCTTCGCTTGAGAACTTGCCGATCCCTTCTCTTAGCAAGAGCTTTGCCATAAAAATTGTTCCATGAGAAGGAGCTGAGGGTTGGTGACGAACACAGGCCATGGCCGTGTCGAGAAGGATTTGTAAACTCAGCGAGGATCGCAGAAGAAACTTAGAGAGAGCGAGTTCGCTTGCAGGAAGAAGTGACGCCATCCGAAAGGTAAAGAGAGTCTTTTAGTAGGCTTCCGCTTCACAATAGGTCAAGGACGAATCCAACTGATACTTATAATCCGCTCGAATGCGGCTGGCAGTCATGACCCCATTGAAGATTCGAACTTCACCAATCAGCCCATTGAAATCTCGATGGGCATTACCGGAATCCCAAAGCATACCAATCTGTCTAAAAGCACCCGTTTTTACCCCTGTCTCTGAAGTTCCGCTACCGTTTTGCACACCGTTCACAAAGAATTGCACGAGGCCGTTGGAGGCTTGGCGGGTGACGGTGATATAACGCCAGGCGTTATCATTGACGATGAAATTGCTTTGCGCGTTAGCACCGTTACCAGCAGTGATACCAAGCCGTCCCGTATTATCCAGCCAGCCATACTGAATATCATTGCCATTCCCCACCGTTTCGATACCGGTGATGGCAGGAGCATTCCAGCCAGGTGTCGTTCCCACTTGGGTTGTCTTCATCCAGGCGGAGAACGTAGCGGTGCCGCCCAATACAGTCGAGAGATTGCTATTCATGCTGATGTGATCTCTTACGCCCAGGAAGCTCGCCACCGCTCCTATGGGCCCCAGTGAAGACCCCGGTCCCGCAACAGCTGTTCCATGGTTGGCAGCACTCGTGCTGTCTTTATACTGTGGTGCTGCAGCCGAAGGTGATTCCGTCAGATGATAGATACCGTTGTAGTCCGTCCAAACCTGAGCAGCTGAATTCAGCACGCTCGCATCGGCATTGTTAAAATACATATAGAAAAACGACTGAGAGGAGCTTGCAGCAATAGTATCGACTTTCACCCACACGAGCGAAGTCCCGTAAGGAACCCACTGCTGGATTTGGTGAGGCAATACTGTGGCATTGTCTGAAGCGACAAAGCGTAGGTCCGCCCCATTACTTTTCACCTTACTGTAGTCCAAGCGCTGAGGCGTAAGACGAACGAGCACGGGCTGGTTGGTAAAGACAGCCGCTTGATCGAGATTTTCTACTTGAATGCGACTCCGAGAGCCCCAAAGACTATTCCACCAAGGCCGGCTCGCTGTGACAGTCACATTCAATTGATTTGCAGTTAGAATCGCGGCTGGATCGGTAGCTCGCAGAAAGCCTGAGCCTGTTGAAAAGCCATAAAGATAGACATCGAATCCAGTATCCCAGGCCGGAATTGTAGTACTATAAAGGCTGTTATCACAGCTCGCATTGGTGAAGGCTGAGATAGTGCCCGGCCAGGTGACATTGATCGTTTTCGCCGCCGAAACAGCCACCTTATTGCCGGCAGCATCGGCTTGATCGATGCGATACTTCACGCATTGACTGACCGCAAGGGATGATGGTCCACTCACCACCAATCTGGTCGCTGCGGTGCCCACATTCAGCGACTGAACTCCTGGCTCATAAGTTCCTGCGGTCGCCACAAGTGTTAAATTCTGTCCCGATGTGGTGCTCCTAAAATAGAACAGAACCCGATCGACTCCCGCAGGCCAAGCCATCGTCGTGATAGCCGTGCCACAACTGTTGGATGAATGGAAGGTTCCTGATCCATTATTCACTTTCATGTTGAGTGTCGCGCCGCTAGGAGCATTGATCAACCGCCCCATACCATCCCCAAGTAAGACGGTCAGGGGAATACAGCTATTCGCGACCACTCCTGCGGGTGCAGACCAGAGCAAAGTCCGTTTTGAAACTGTGACATTCAAAGTAAAGCTTATGAGATCACCCTGGCTGCTCGCCCGAATCACAATCGTGCAATTGCCGACTGAATTGCCGGAAGGAGTCCCCGTCAGGAGACCAGTTGTGGCTGATATCGAAGGTGCTGTGGTCCAACTTGCACCCTGGCAGGTCGAGGACGCATCGAGTGCATAGCTCACAACTCCTGCAAGATCAGGATCCTGAGCCAAAAAACTCAGAGCAAGAGCTTCACCATCAAACAGACTTGAAGTGGAAAATGTTTGAGTCCATACCGGGGGTTCAGGAATGTTTTGCACCGTAAAGTTAATATCCTGCGAAATAGTAGCTACTGAGTTGCTCGCGGTGATGACTAGCAAACAGCTACCGACTGCAGCATTGGTGGGAAAACCATAGATGACTCCATTACTACTGATCGATAAACCAGGAGACCAACCCGTGAGGCAGGTGCTGAGCAAAGAATTGATTGCATAGCTCAGAGTTTCGTCCGAATTAGGATTATTCGCCGTAACTGCAAAGTTCACAGCCGTACCTTCTGAAACAGTCAGGCTCCCGACAATAGAATTCCAAGTCGGAGGCATAAGCGGGGGCTTGTCGCGGATCGTAAGAGTTGCAAGAGCATTGTCGGCCTGATAAGCGCCCATACCGATGTTCATGATCAATGTTTTATTATCATCGAGCACGGCATCACTCAAGGCACTCACTGTAAAATTTACTTCGCTTTGGCCATCAGCCAGCACGATCGTAGTGGGAACAGAGCTGATGTCAACACCGGGAACGGCAGTTCCCGAGCTTTCCAGATTGACAAGGAGGGATCCCACAGCAGGTGTCGCCCTTCGAACGGAAAACGTCGCAGGATTGATGTCACCCTCTGTCACCGTCGGTGGACTTACACTGATGCCGACCTGATAGACGAGAACACTAATATTGGATCCTAGAGCATGTTCGGTTACCAAGAAATTAACATCGGCATCAGCTGAGTCCAAAATCAATGGCAGCTGCTTCATCACTTTGACCTGGACGATCGTCCCTAGATTGCCGGTAAAGGAGTTCTCCGCATTAACACTGCTATTGAAAGTGTGACCAGCAGTCAGGACAAAGATTTCTCCATTGCTGGTAAATCGATCCAAAGTTACCTTACACCCCTGATCATAACGATAGAGCTGGAAACTTTGGGTAGCTGCCCCTAGACCACTGATTGAGAAGCCGCTGGCACATTGAAGCACAGAGAATTCCACATAGCTAATCGAACTTACCAAGGATAAAGGGCTCCAATCATTATCCCGATCGCTGGTGGCAAAACTCACCTTAAAGTCGGGCCGTCTCTTGCTCGAGGCCTTGGCAAACCCATCGGAAGATTTCTCACCTTCAAACGATGAGGCCTCCGATTCGTCCGCATGCATATCCGAAGCCTTCGGCTGGCAGGCGAACATTCCGCCGGCAAGGCATAAGCTTATGATCGCTTTGCCGAATAACTTGGCCCATAGTTTGGCTTCGAAGATCATAGAATAAAACTCCTATAGTTGGCCTTTCGGAAGGGCTGTGACAATTCTGAGTAGGGTCCTTTTATAGGAATATATTTAGACTATTGAGAGTCTTGATTCGCAGATGGCGATCGAAAGCTGAAGGGGCTTTTTGCCAATTTCTTACTCATGGCAGTAGGTCATTGGCCTGAGAAAGGCTCCATCCCTGCTTATGAGCTTTCTTTCCGGTCAGAAAGTTTTCTTTTCAGCGAGCTGCACTTGATGCTAACTTGAGCTTGCGAGCAAGCAGAATTCGGATAGACC
>JBGSRE010000399.1:0-2468 GCA_041737755.1 Oligoflexus sp. | reverse complement strand
GGTATCTGTTCTAATCGGTGGCCTCGGCATCGGCGGCGCTGTGGGTTACATGGCCGGCGCCACAAGCAAAAAAGCGCCTGAGCTGGGCAATCCTTGCTGGCTGACAGCGGCGTGGGGATTTTCATAAAATGGGGACAGGGTTCTTTGCAGAAGATTTGCAGAGATTTGCAACGGAGTCCCGCGTGTCTCTCTTAATTGGCATCGTCGGCATCGTCTATAGCCTTTATTTTGCTGCAACTCAGCCGGCTACGTCGTTTCATGGGTATATGGACAAACCCAGCATTGTCCTGCTCAGTATCATGCCGCCCTGTGTTATGCTTCTCTCCCACAGCTTACGCGATTTCGCCGTTGGTTTTGCCATTCTTTTTCAGGCGTTTTTCCGAGTCCAGGGTCGGACGGAAAAGGAAGTCATTGAAATTCTCACCAGCTCTTCAGCACTGGTGCGTTCGGAAGGAATCGGAGCTCTGATGAAAATGCGGAACCAAGTCCGCTACCCTCTTCTCCGCGATGGCCTGTCCTTGATCCTGAACGACTTCACGCCGGAAGAAATTCGGCACAATATTCAGAATAGAATTAATGCTCAGCAGATGCGCATGTCATTGGCTAATAATCTTTTTGAAAACTTAGCGCGATTGGCTCCCGGAGTGGGATTGATGGGAACCGTCATGGGCTTAATCTCAATGATGGCCAACCTCAAAAATCCGGAGTCTATCGGTAGCGGCATGGCCATGGCCATGATCACCACATTCTATGGCCTTATTTTGGGTAACATCATCTATGGACCATGCTCTGAAAAAATCTCCTTGGAATCAGAAAAATCCTTGCAGATCGATCTCATGGTGCTGGAAGGGGTGCTGAGCTTGAAAGGCAAAAAATCCAGCATACATATGCGGGATATTATGAGTACTTATACACAAAAGAAGCAGTCCAACGGTCCCTCATCTGCACCGCAAACCAAAAGGTGAAGACTTATGGCGGATTCTTTTAGCGATGGCCCCGCCCGCATCAAAGCTAAGAAGAAGGAAGCACTCTGGCTCTATAGCCTGACGGATTTGACTTTTATATTGATGGCTTTTTTTGCCCTTATGCTGTCGATGTCAAAGCCCGATCGTCAGCAATTTGATAATGTCGCAGGTGCTGTGCAGCCGGTCGATCAGTTGTCTGAGAAAGCCAAAAACTTAACCGTTGTTGCCGATGATTTAGAGCGCGTTATTAAGGAACAGCACCTGGAGGACGATACACGTGTGCAGATGGATGCCAATGGACTGGTACTGGAATTCAGTGAAAACTTGATTTTCACTTCCGGCTCAGCCAAGGCCGGCACTCAGTTTACCTCCACAACTGAAAAAGTGCTGCGGATCCTGGCTCGAGCCCCCAATCGCTATCAGATCAGCATCGAAGGTCATACCGATGATGTTCCTTTAAAGTCCAAGTCGGGATTCAAATCCAATTGGGAATTGAGTGCTGCACGAGGCATCACTCTTTTGAACCTGCTCAAAGATCGCGGTATGGATTCCTCGCAGATGCGAGTCCTTGCCCTAGCGGATACGCAGCCAAAAGTACCTATTGAGGGAAAAACCGGTGATACTCTGCAGGCCGCCAGACGATCCAATCGACGGGTTGTGATTCGTCTCGATTAAACCGCTTCCTTAGCTCTACGCTTTTTTTCCCCTAAAATTTCCCCAATCTTATGCAGCAAAGCTTCTTAAGTGGTCTTGACACAGTCGAAGGCGAACTTACTCTATTTAAAAGGGAACTCCGCTTCAGGTATGATGAGTCGTGGGTCGTTGTTTGAGTTGAGGAGAGAATAGGACATGGGTGTTCGGGATAGACGACTTTCCCCAGTGTGGATGATGTCCACTGGGAAGCCGGGTCATGAAAATGATACCAGTGTCATACTGAAAGAAAGAGTCCTGACGCAAAAGCCTCGGCTTTACGGCGTTTATTTATTAAACGATGATTATACGCCTATGGAATTCGTCATTCATGTTTTAGAAAAACACTTCAACAAGAATCACGCAGAAGCTACCGATCTTATGTTAAAAGTCCATAATGAAGGGCGTGCACTTTGTGGTATGTATCCCTATGAGATTGCCGAGACAAAGGTAACCTTAGTGACCGAAGAAGCACGGCAAAACGGGCATCCTCTCCAGTGTGTCTTAGAGAGAGCGTGAAAGGAGTCGGTTATTAGTATGCTTAGCCCCGATCTCGAAATAAGTTTAAATCTAGCAGTGAGTGAAGCAACAAGACGTGGGCATCCCTACGTGACTGTTGAGCACATCCTTTATGCACTTCTGCACAACACCACAGCGCGTGAAGCCATAGAAGCCTGTGGTGGCAGCATTGACAATGTCCGCCGTGATTTGGAATCGTTTTTTGAAGAGCACATTGACAATAACTCGCTCCGGTCTGGACAATTGCCGCAGCCGACGATTGGATTTCAAAGGGTGATCCAAAGGGCCGCCCAG
>JBGSRE010000466.1:0-4076 GCA_041737755.1 Oligoflexus sp. | reverse complement strand
AGCTGCTGCTTTGCTGCTCGCAGAAACAGGCGAAGGAAGATAAATGTCTTTGAAAACAATGATATGTGATCAAAATTGATCTTCAGGTATGAATGCAGAAAGCCTTGTTCGACGAAGGCTCAGAAAACAACCCACGATTGTCAAAAGCACTGCTTCTAATATCTCGAAATCGTGGCTGCCGGAAATTGCTAGAGTTTTAACGATAAATCCTCGTACCAATCTGCAGCTCTTCCACCCAGACGATCTCACAGGCTCCATTGCCAGTATCATCACGTTCGGTGCTGGATGTCGCAATCACTTCCCCCGAGGGTCCGTGGATTTTCACGAGAAAACCCTTCACGCGGACCAGATCCCCCTGGTCAATCCAATGGATGGCCTTGCTCAATTCCGGACGTCCCTCGGCGGGAATCAAATGCAGGTTGCCGATGTGGAGCTTGATGTCATTCAACGTGGATTCATCCATGGGTTCACGGGACGTCCACATCAGCCAACGGGCTCCTTGGTAGAACTTCAGTTGCTCTTTGTAGGCGCGGGCGCGTGGTCCCCAGGCCAAACCTAGATCGACATCGTAGTAGGGATTTGTAAAAGCCCATTGGTAACTCGTCACGGCAACGGCTTCACCGATGATTTCAAAACGATGCGTGAGCTCGATTCGCGAAAAATCGCCTTTTCGCTGCAGGATTTTGGATCCAGCCAAAGGCAGAAGTTCCTGGACAGGTTCCCTGCCTATGGGCAAGGGAACGCCAGCAAGCGAGGGGGTGGGTCGCTGCATCCACCATCGACCCAGCATAGAAATGAAAACGACGCCTGTGATGAGATGCCAGCGCTGTATCCTGATGGAACGCTCCTTGCCTAGTCGATGATTCCTTTGCGACCCCTAAGAAATACAGCTGGCTATCGCTGGGTGCAACCGTCTGTGCAATTTTCAGCAGGCCAACTGCAGCAGCACGGGGAAGCACCATAAGATATTTGTTCGAGCCCAGGACTCTAAGTCCGTGAGCCGACGTGGGGTACATATTAAAGCAGAGGTGCAATAGCCCGTCCTAGCACTTCATAGCCCGCTTCGTTCGGGTGCATGAGATCCGTGGTCATCAGTGCGGGGTTGACCCGCCCAGCCTCGAGAAAGCGATCGTGAAAATCATGGAATTCAAAGGTTTTGGGGCCCGCCTTTCCCTTCAGAATTGCATTGGTCAGGAGAATGTTCTGACTGATTTTTTGACTTTTGTCGTCTCGAGGAAGAACTCCAAGCACGATCACTTTGAGATCTTTTTTGACTTTTCGGGCAGCCGCCACGACTTCGGCAATGCCCTTGGCAGATTCTTCAGGAGAAAAATTCCATCCGAGCGTATTGGTTCCGATGAGGATCACCAATGTTTTCAGTTTTGGTAGCTTTTCCAGAGCACCGTTCTGGATTCTCCAGATGGCGTTCTCCGTCTTATCCCCTCCGATGGCGAGCTGAAGCGGATTAAACTTTCCGAAATTATTAGCCCAACTTGATTTGGCTCTATCTGTCCAACCTTGTATGATGGAATCGCCAATGAAAGCGACTTCAGCCACGGGACGGAGGGGATTCAGCATCTGGCATTTTGCAATGTCGCACCACCTTGCGATCGTCATGTAGGGTGGATTGTCTCGCGCTAGGGGCGCTCCCTGCCAGGGCACGGGCTTGTAATCAGCTGGAAGCTGCCTGCAGTCGAGCTCGATGGCACTGAGTTTCTCGGCCGAGCACGGTTCACTGGCAATTTTCGGCCCAGCTGACGACGCTGCTTCGGGATCACTGCTAGCACTGTGCTTGCATGAGAGAAGGAGCGATGCGGGTAATAGAAGACGCCAGATTAAGTACAAACTTAATTTCATCGAAATCCCCAGTGAAGCGCGCTGGTATTTTTGGAAACGCTCATTAGTTTAGCAAACTAAGTCTGTGACGTCCTCTCGGAAATGAATTCCCAAGCATCCTGTAGTTAGGATGCAGAGAGCCCTGGGAGGATCTTCCAGGACTCTTGAAGTCTGCAGGAAAATAGCGCAAGCGACACTTTCCTGCTACGACCCGGATATATTTCGGGAAGGCGGAGCCATACCACTGATTCATATCTTTTCAGTAAATTAAGACAATATTGATGATCCCTTGGAAATTGAAACCCACATTTTGGGCATGAAAATTCCCGAATTTCGGGCCTAAGCCCCTGCTTCAGCTTGTGATCACAATGGGAGCAGGTTCGCGTCGTGCCTCTTTCAGCAACTTTATGGAGCTTCTGACCAAGGCGTTCGGCCTTTTACTTCAGAATGTCGATGAGCTTTTGCAGAGGATTATTGTTTTGAACCGCCCTTTTGATTCTCCTGTTCACAAAACTTACGCCCGTATCGGCGAGGGTGTCCCGTTTATCCCAATCTCCTACTTTAAATTACTTCGCATCGTGATGGTCCCGTTGAATCTGGTTGGCAAGGGTGTGAAGATATGTTTTGGTCCTAGTTCCTATTTTTCTAAACAATTTCCGCACGAGCATTGTCACATAGATGTCACACTTATCAACATATTTGGAACTTTCTTCTACCTCACGACAGTCCTAGACGGTGCCAGCCGCTACATTGCTCATTGGGAAATGAAAGCGGCAATGACCGAAAGTGACATCGGATTAATCATAGAACGTGCACGGGAGAAGTTCCCTGGCGTAAATCCACGGATTATCTCTGACAACGGCCCACGGTTCATGGCGAAGGATTTTAAGGAGTACGTAAGGCCTTGTGGAATGACCCACGTCCGGACGTCTCCCTACTATCCTCAGTCGAACGGTAAAATCGAGGCCTGGCATAAGTCTCTGAAGGAGGAATGCGTGCGCCCCTCGGCCCCGCGATGATACGAGGAGGCTCAGGAGGCTGTTGCTAGCTTTGTTGAGGAATATGACAATCGTCGCCTACATGCCAAGGAAAGTCCATTACACGCTTGACCAATACAAGCTCATAGGCCTGGAAAGGGCATTATATTATGTCTCTTTAGGTCTCTATAAAATCTATAATCAGAAAAAATGATCGCAAAGTATAAATTTTAGCTTCATGTCAAGAGGCTGAAATTGATGAAATAAGCAGAATTATTGAAGCGATTTCTTAAAATTCAATTTCCTGCTCATAAGCTCCTTAGCTATTCCGACTAGTTTCATGTCTGACAAATGCGGCCTGCTCAAATATTTCACAGCTGAAATATTCCCATTTGAAAGGCTTAGGAGTAAGATATGAGACTATTTTCGACCCGCTCAGCCCTAGTATGTTTTGCTTTGCTATCTAACCAGATAGCAAATGCCAATCCATATCGTTTGCAGTACGGTGGAAGGATGACTCAGGCCAACGGTCAGCCGCTGCAGGGCACAACTTCGGTTACCGCGTCCTTCTTCCATGCAGCTACTGGTGGAGCTCCAGTATCTAGTCAGGTTTTTAGCGGGGTAGTGCTTACAGATGGTGTATTTAACATCACGATAGAGCTTGCTCAGGCTGATTTTCATACTTTATTTAGCGGTAGCGAAGCTTGGATAGAAATCACTGATATAACTTCAGGTAGGATTTTTCCTCGGCAGCGCTTTGCAGCTGTACCATACGCCTTCAAGATACCCGTCGATGGAACGACCTTGGGTTATAACGCTAACGGCCAGTTAAAAGTACAGGGACTGGCGGGCAATGCGCTACCTACTTCAGCTCCCGCTGATGGACAAATATTGAAATGGCGGATTGCGACGGGCTGGGAATGGGGAAGTGATGACTCGGGATCCTCAGCTGGAGCTATCGGCTCCACCGCTATTCAAGATGGATCTATAGTCGATGCTGATATTGCAGCCAACGCTGCGATAGCAGGAAGCAAGGTTTCGCCAAACTTTGGTTCTCAGAATATCGTCACGACTGGCACCATCAGCGGTGATGGTTCAGGTCTCACTAATTTGCCATCAGGGGCTTTAGGTACTAGTCTCGAAAGCAGCGAAATTACGGATCTTTCGATTGTTGATGCAGATGTCTCAGCTACTGCTGCTATTGCTCAAAGCAAAATTAATGGTTTAAGCGCAGCTCTGGCGGCAAAAGAGCCTGCGTTTACT
>JBGSRE010000262.1:0-5740 GCA_041737755.1 Oligoflexus sp. | reverse complement strand
GATCGCAGGCAGTTACCCCTATACAGATCGCTTTGAAAACGCCGAGTACTGTAAGGAATGTTCAAGAAAAGATATGCTCTTCGTCGATCGCGGTGATTCGGCCGCTGCCATCCTTTATTCTGGACTTCAGCCACTGGCAATAGAATCCTTAAAATTTCCGGGTTTACAGAAGGGATGCTATCTAGAGTTGATGAGTGGACGGCGTTTTACGGTGGATGCCGATCACCTTGCAACTCGAGGCGGAACATCAGCTCTGACGATTCCTGCTCGTTCTGCAGCTTATATCGTTGCGACAGCATGCGATGGGCAAGAAATGAATTCAACTCTTGTCTCGAGTGAAGCCAAAGGTGATGACTTGGAGGAAGAAACGGCGATTAATTACCCCATTTATCTGCGAGGTTCGCCCAATGGTTGGAAAGCCGATCCTGCCTATGCTTTTATTGAAGATGACGCCAGGTGTCTAACTCTGACAGCGAGTCTGCCTCAGGGGTCCAGCGAATTCAAAATTGCTGATGATCAATGGAAGAAGATGGATGCGGGTACAAGCGATCGTGACGATCTTGTCCTGGGAAAGAGTGTCAAGCTCACCAATAAATTCAGTGAAGGCAATATCACGCCAGAAAACCTGAAGATTGTCATGGAGGCGGCGGCAAATGTTGAGTTCAAGCTTTGCGATGTGCGCAAGAACTTTCCAGTTCTCACGCTGCGAGCTCTCTGATAGGCGTGGCTAGTGTTTCCTGATCTCTCGCTGAAGTCAGACTTGAGCGAGAGTGGATCTATCATTTTGTTTTGTCTTCGACACGAGTGTGCTTGAAGAATAGACTTTTGTCAGAGAATTCCGAAGCTCTGACAAGAGAGGTCGTTTCAAGAGAACCCAGAAAGCGTTGGCCGCTGCTTTCTTTTGCATAGATATCATAGAGTTTTGTGCCGACAGGGATACTCAGGAGGTCGTCGCGGAATTCATGAGCTTCCTTGGCGAAGCTAAGTTCTTTGTTGGGGACGAGAATGAGTTGCTCAGGAGCCACTGCATTGGCCACGCTGATGATTTGGCCGTCTTGGGTGATCGTCGAAAGCTGATCCACACGAGTGAGGTTAGCGAAATCTGTTACGAGTTCGATTACTTTGCCAGCAAAACGCAAGAGTGCACTTTTGATAGGCGGAACATGATTGCTGAAGTCGTTTTCAAAGAAGTTGTAATTGGTCTGGCCATCTAAGGAAAACATGGCGACAAAGTTACGAGAAGGCTGACCATCAATGAGGAATTTTACCGCGATTCCAGGGGCAAAAGAGCCTTCACCTGGCTTGGCACCAAGGGAAAAACGCGCCACACCGTGATCGGCACCCTTAAAGAGGCCGGTGTAGGGATGGCCTTCCGTTCCAACGAATCGGATACTGGCAACGACGCCCAACGCATGCAAAGTTTTCGGCCGACCTTCAGGCATAAAATCGCTCTGACGGTCAATGGTTACGCCCATGAATTGCTGTCCGGGTTTTTTCTGAGTTGGCAGGAGAAAGCGGAGGGCTGGCAAGAGCTCAAAACCTGTCCATTGCGGCAGTTCATTGTATTCAGAATCCACCTGCATTTGTTCCAGAATGCGTTGCTTCTCACCGGCAGAAAGCGTCTCGTACTCGCTTGCCTTGGCCGAAGGCATAGCGAGAAGAGCTAGTAACATAGCGAAATACTTCATTAAAATACTCACAAGAGATGGGTTTATCCAAACGGACTAGTGGTCGAGGCTGCTTATAGCAAATCGCACAATTAAATAGTACACCTTTTGATTTGTTCGATTAAAAAATGAACTGCCGCTTATCAACCGAGGTTCATTCGCAACTGAGGCTCTCAATTTTTTTTAAGTTTAAGCTGCAAAGACGCGAGGCAGTTAAAGGAGAAAACCAATTCGATAGGAATGAGTCGGTACATTGTAATCCAAAAGTGATTCCATATATCCATAGTAATACTGGACCATGAGATAGGGCAGGGACCCAAAGATTCTTGCCCTTACCTTGAGTCCAGATTCAATCGACCCGTATCGACTCTTCGTTCCTGATTCGCCTCCCGGATTGAACTGCAGATAGAGCTCGGTTTTAGTAGGGATCAGCTGTTCAAGCAGTCCATCCACTGCGAAACGGGTATACCAAAAGCCTGTGTACTGGCGGATTTCGTTGTTGGTTTGCCAATCGATATCATATATCCAAAAGACCCGAGTATCCCAACGCAACTGGTAACCCTTCCAACCGATTTCCGCCCCAGTTTCAACAAAAAGTCGATCGAGTGAGCGTGATTCTAAGCCGGCTTTACCGTTGGATCGGTGTTCGATTCCAAGCGCAAAAGCGCGGATTAAACGATGGGGCCGTTGCCATTCATAGAATAGTTCAGGATTGAAATTGATATCCTGGAAGGGTTTCGATTGGGCCGATAGTTTCCAAAACATCTGCTGGGTGTAAGCCAAAAAAAGATTTTCGTGAAGAATGATTGGAAATTTAAGGCTGAATTGAACTTTAGTGTTGGGTTTGCCGCCGAGGATATAGTTGTCTTTATAGCGAAAGAAGTTAGCTTCTTCAAGCTTCTCTTCGCGCAGGAGTTCCTTCGATATTTCAGGATCAGGGGTGATTATGGCTGCTGGACTTCCTGTGTCCGCACTTAAGTTCGTTGGGGATAAGATCGCCAAAAAAAACAGTAACGGAAGGGCATATTTCATAGTCAGGAATCCTCTGATCAAGCAGCTCAGCGAAAGTAGGATGTCTCCTCTTTCATTCACCCAAGGTGTAACTGATCAGTGTTCTGCATAAAGTGTTCCGCTTATGATATACAAAAGCCGGGCGCAGCAGCCATACCAGCTTTTAACGGAAGGCCAATGTTCAGTATTGACTGCAATGGCCTGATTTCTCTGCGCCTTGAGGACATTTCCGGCAAAAAGGCGGCTTTCGGGGGCTGGACTTCCTAACGATTAACGCGCCAACAGCGAATAGCTTTTTAAAGACCATTGTGCACCGATAAGCCAGAGCCATTTTGCGAATGTGAATCTGTGATGAGCACCTTGCCATCCTTAAACTGAATATCCCGGCTATACTGGCCTTCGATCAAGAGCTTGCCCTTCAAAAAAAGCGCGTCCGGAGTGGACGCATCGAAAACAAAGAGATTGCCTGCGCCAACCACGTAGAGATTATTGCCGAGAGCGTTAATGACTCCCAGGGAAGATCCCCCTGAGTTGATAGCCTGACGAAGAACAGGAGCCGTTACCGTTGTATCGTCAATACTGAGGAGATGGTTGCTAGTCGAGTCAGAAGCATAAAGTCGATCGCCCTGACGATGGAGAGCGCTTATGCTGCGGCCCGCGAGTGCGAGAGAGCTCACCGGCGTGCTAAAGCTGGATGGGTTGGAAATGTCGAGCCAGACAATACCGCCTGTGCCCAAACCCAAAACCAAGTGGCTGCCATCATAGATCATAGAAGTCGGGCTATAGGAACTCGAAGTTCCTAGCAGAGTCAAATTCTGGTTGAGAATAAATAGCCCATTGCTGTTGTCGATAACAACCAGGTTGTCGCCTGCTCTGGCAATTCGCTTCGCATCCGAGAACCCACTGCGATTAACGGCCACAAAGCTTGGGCTCGCTTTATTGCTTACATCGATTTTGACAACGCCCTCGGCACCTGCTGCAATAAACACGTGATTACCGATGACGACGACATCCTGAACATATCCGTTGCTATTGTGATTGGTTGAAGCAGCATCGACTGAATAAAGTCCCTCGAACTTAGGTGCCAAAACAGTGGATAAGTCGACTATGTGCAATCCATTCCAGCGATCTGCAACATAAGCATAATTGCCAGAGATCGCAAATCTCTCAGGATCTTCAAGTGTTGCGATTCGTCTAGTTAATGCCGGTCGGTCTATCGTACTAATATCGACAACGACTATGCCCCCACGCTTATCCGCGACGTAAGCATAATTTCCGTTGGTGACCACGTCCGTGGCATCGCCCGATGTATTATAGGTATTACGGTCAAACCCATCTGTTCTTTCAGGAGTCATCGTTGCTGTCCAAAGCCCGCTGAAGGTATTAACCAAAACAACATTAGCATTGTCGGCTGTAACCGTCACACCTCCCGAACTACCCGTTGTATCACCTGGAGTATACGTATTCGTAAAAATGAGACTATTGGGATTACTGGCATCAACGGCGCGCACCCCTTTGGTCGTCGCCCCAGCTGCGACATAGATACGCTTCTGCACACCTTCGAGTCCGTAAGCGATATCGCTGATCGTGTAACTTCCGGCGCTCACTTTTGAAAGTTCCGCGAGATTCGTTTTGGTCTCGACATTGAAAGCATAGACTTCGGAGCTGGAGGCCGCATAGACGAGGTCGGTGCTCGACAGATCTTCGATAGCGACCAGATTTCTGATATTTCCTCCGCTGACATTCACCTGTCCTAGTTCAATGGGACTGTTCGGATTGCTCACATCGAGTGCTATCAACTTGGATCCCGCCGCAATAAATAGGTATGAACCAAAGCCGTCGACATCGGCAATGGACTCCTGAGCCGGAGTCTGAAAGCTTGCAGCGAGAGTTGGCGATGCAGGGCTTGAAATATTAAAGATTTGCAGGCGATCATCTTCCGCCACATAGAGATAGTTCCCTCGCGCATACAAATCGTTGACCGAGGATGCCGATAGTTTTTCCGTCAATAGTGAGGGCGCCGCGTTAAAAGCTAGACTTACATCGTATATTGCAAAGCCTCGGCTGGATTTGCCAACAAATAGTTTATCATTGGCAAGATAGAGTCGATTGGGAAACCCACCCAGGAACGCGAGCTGATTCGCTAAGAGCGGAGTGACCGTAACGGACCCAAGAGTAGCTTGGGAATAGCGGGACCCCACACCAACTTCAAAAATTGCATAGTGGTAAGTCTGGCCATTGACTACATTGGTATCGGCAGCTCCGTAAAAACTCGAAGTTCCGATCATTTGATGATTGGCGTCCAGGGCTCCGACATTATAGGATTGACCATCTACAGGGGTCCAGGTGACAGCGGCCCCTATGCGTTTAACAAACAAATACCCAACGACTCCAGTCGTGGCTGCATCACTGTCAGACGATCGATCTCTAAAAGAGAATCTCACTCCAGCGGCTTCGTCGTAGGACAAATTGAAATTGCTTGGCGGGAGAAGGCTCACATCATCCGGGTCGACGGTATAGACAATCGTACAGTTTGCTTCAACTGCAACTTCGTTACCGAAACCATCCATAAAACGAAAATCCACACCGTAGTCACCGACAGACGTTGCCGCAACGTTGAGGCCAATCGTTCCAGTGCCGACACCATTCACTACCGGCTGATCGACGATGGCATAACTAAAAATTCCTGGTCCAGACTTTTTTTGTATCGAAAAATAACGAATGTCAAGGCTTAACGCTCCTGGCTCACGCCATTCGCTCCCGCGACTCTCTTTCTTTTGAACGAAGTTCGATAGACTCGCAGTTGGCAGGACAGTATCTTTTTGTAGAACTATCGTCTTTGAATCAAGGATCGTAGAATCATCAGACATGCTTAAATTGATGCTGTGATTGCCATCGACCAGATAGGAAAGATCCAGCGTCTCACCCCATAGGTAGTTCTCGCAGCTGTAGCTTTTTTGAACGGCCCCGCTCACATTAATCGTGCTCCCTAGCTTGGAACATCGACCACTGAGTCTAAAGTTAGTGGCATTCGCTTAATTGACGAAGTGACCACATGGTTT